>CAYSEE010000026.1:0-8928 GCA_964429955.1 uncultured Clostridia bacterium
AACCCCGGCTTGACCTTTCTCTGAGGTGATGAATTTCCCTCCGGAGATATTTTGTGAGAGTATCTGGTAATTTCTGTCAAAATCCACCTGTATCCGCATTAAATTGGGACACCTTTTCCCCAGGATTTCCTTCGTCAAGGTGTAGGCAGGACCCGGCTCTCCGCTTTCCTTGTATAGATTTTGTAAGTCGGTTCTTCTGTTGACATTTATTTTTATTTCTTCCCCACATTTGCTACACTTTACATTAAACGAAATAAAATCACCCTCCTTTTCAGCAATCAGGCCCCTTTTTAATTTTGAGATTAAACTGCTCCAGAAGCTCATTTTTCTCACCTCCTCTAAAGGATTAGTTTCTTCCCCAAGGGCGGGCTATGCATATACAGTTGAGAGCTTAAATCTCGGTTCAGCAAGCATCAAGATTATCGACTTGCCCGCTGAGGATGTTTCAACGACAGTAAAAAGTGAGACGGAGGAAGGCCGTTTCGAAACACTGAGGGAAAGGGCAATAATAAAGGTGCCGCATCAGGTTAAAATTTGCCGAATTAAGGTTGACAAGGAAAGCGATGGTGATATTCTAAAAAAGCATTAAATGGTGCCGAGGGGGGGATTTGAACCCCCATGAGGTTATCCTCACATGATCCTGAATCATGCGCGTCTACCAATTCCGCCACCTCGGCCATTTTTATTTTACCCATATTTCAGGGAAAGTCAATGACGAGCATTAAAAATGGTCGAATTTAATCGCCAAATTTGAAGTATCGGAATTGTCTTCGACGATTCTTTCGGAATCCCCCCTCAATATCTTGATCTAAAAACGGAAGGATTTGATGAGAAATAAATACTATCAGGATTATCTGGATATTGTGAAATCTTTTCGTCAGTATTTGGAGAAAAGACAAAAAAGAGGAGCTAAAGAGGGTAAGATCAGCTTAGAAGATGAGGATCCACAGAAACTCCTCCAGGCTATTTTTCGCTCTGTTCAAAATTGTCGAAGGTGTCCACTTTATAAGTACAGAACCAACCCTGTCCTTGGCAGGGGAAATCCCAGAGCGAGATTGATGTTGGTGGGGGAGGCGCCGGGGAAAGAAGAGGACCTCCAGGGAAAACCTTTTGTAGGAGCAGCGGGAAAACTTCTAAGAGAGAGCTTAAGGAGGGCAGGAATTTTGGAAAAGGAAATTTATATAGCCAATGTTCTCAAGTGTCGTCCCCCTGGCAACAGGGATCCTGCCCCAGAGGAGATAAAGGCCTGCCTTCCTTTTTTGAAGCAACAAATTAAAATCATCAATCCCGAAGTTATCTGTGCCTTAGGAAAGTTCGCTACCCAGGTTCTCCTTAATACTAAACAAGGCATTACACATTTACGGGGAAAATCCTTAGATTATCAAGGAGGAATAGTTCTTATTCCCACTTTTCATCCTGCTGCCTGCATCTATAACCCAAATTGGCAGAAATTCTTTTTACAGGACCTCAGGTTAGTAAGAGAAAAACTTTACAAAAGAGCTCAATGAAGGAAAAGTGTGCCCCTTTTGACTTTTATGGAGGCATAATATATAATTATTTAAAGCGGTGATTAAAAAGTGGATAAATTAAGTTGTAGGCAGGTTTTGAACTTAATTCTTTCCGAGGTTAAGGGTGTTCTTTGCAGAGTGGATGAGGAAAAGGCTGAGAAGTTTGTAAAGAAAATATTAGAGGCGAAGAGGATATTTCTTCTTGGCCAGGGCAGAAGCGGGCTCATTGCCAGATGTTTTGCTATGAGGTTAATGCACTTAGGTCTATCTGTTTATGTGATAGGGGAAACCATTACCCCCGCTATAAGAGAGAGAGATCTTTTAATTGTCTGCTCTGCTTCCGGAGAAAAGCTCTCCGCTGTCAAGCTCTCCTCCTTGGCCAGGGAGAGAGAAGCTATTATCTGCGCTTTAACTACCCGGAAGAGTTCGCCTTTGGCTAAAATTGCCCATCTGGTTGTCGAAATTCCCGTTCCTTTAGAAAGATCCGGATCTATCCAGCCTCTGGGTTCTTTATTTGAGCAGTCTCTGTTGCTTTATTTAGAGGGAATAATTTTTTCTTTAATGAAGAGGATGAATATCTCCGAGAAGGAAATGAGGGAAAGACATACCAACTTAGAGGTATAGGAGTTGGAAAAAGGTCTTTTACGAAAAAAAATTCTGTTTCTTCGGCGGTGTTTGTCTTACCAGGAGATACAGAAAAAAAGCAATAGAATTAGGAAAGAGCTTTTCCTTCTGCCTGTTTTTTGCCAAGCCTCCAGGGTTCTTTTTTACTTATCTGTTCGCGATGAAGTGCAGACTCAGGAAATGATAAAGGAGGCCTTAAGGTTAAACAAAACGGTCGCCGTCCCCCTCGTTAAATTAAAGGAGAGGGATATTTTACCAGTTAAGTTAAAAAGCTACGATGAGGAAGGTCTTTTCATTGGTCCTCTGGGAATTCTCCAGCCAAAGAGGGATCTATGGCAGACTTTATCTCCAGATGAGATTGATCTGGTTATTGTCCCGGGGGTTGCCTTTGATGAAAGGGGCAATCGCATAGGATTTGGGATGGGCTTTTACGATAGATTCCTGAAAAGAACATACTCGAGGACCAAGACTGTAGATCTTGCCTTTGAATTGCAACTGGTGCCTATCATACCCTCTCAGCCTTACGATGTGCCGGTAGATTACATTATTACCGAGAAGAGGGTTATTAACTGCAGAAATTCAGGAATGAGTAATGAGTGACAGGTGATGAGTGAGCGATGAGCATAAGGGTTTTTACGCTTCATGTCTCCCTTCTTGCTTTTCACTAATCACTGACCACTAATCAACGGAGGTTCTTATGTACTTGAACAGACCACTGAGAGAGTTTTTGAGTGACACCTCTTCCCGATCTCCTACTCCCGGGGGAGGAAGTGTGTCTGCGCTTACGGGAGCCTTAGGAGCATCCCTTCTCTGTATGGTGGCTAACTTTACCTTGGGAAAGAAGAAATACAGGGAAGTAGAGGGTGAGGTAAGGGAAATTCTAAAGGAGGCAGAGAAGCTTAAGGATAAACTTACCACAATGATTCAACAGGATATCGAGGCCTACCAAAGACTTTCTCAGGCCATGCGAGCGTCCAGAGATAACTCATTAGTAAAGGAAGGCAGAGCTCGAATTTTAGAGGACTCTCTTGAGGAGGCCAGTGAGGTTCCCTTAAGGGTAGCTCAGCTAAGCTATCAATTGATAAAATTAGGGGAAAGACTTCTTTCTAAGGGAAATCCTAATTTAATCACTGATACAGGGATAGGGGTTTTGTTAGGGGAAGCAGCTTTACAGAGTGCAGCTTTGAATGTGGAGATCAACCTTATTTCCGTTAAGGACGAGGAGTTCAGGGAAGATAAAAGAATAGCTCTTTCCACTCTTTTATCTGAGGGAAAAAGGGTGAGGGAGGAAGTATTGAGAAAAATCAAACAGAGATTAAGAGAGGAGAATATATGAAGGTTTTGTTTGGCATATGTTCCTGGGGCCTGGGCCATGCTACAAGGGATATTCCCCTCATTCGGAGGATGTTAGAGGAAGGACATAATCTTACCCTTGTAGGAAGAGGTAGATCCTTATACCTGTTAAGAGAAGAATTTGGGAAAGATTGCTCTTATCTGGAGATTCCTGATTATTCCTCTCCCTATTCCGAGAAAAAGTTCCATGTAAGCAAGTTCGTTGGCTATATTCCTGTTTATATAGAGGAGATCATTCAAGAGCATAATAGAATAAGGAAGTTAGTCAGGGGAAGAGGATACGAGAGGATAGTCTCCGATAATCGTTTTGGCATTTATGATAAGGAAATTCCTTCCTACTTTATCTCTCACCAGCTGAGATTTATCGTCCCCGGGAGAGTGAGACTTCTTGAAAGGGCAACCGAGGGGTTTAATTATTCTTTTAAGAAAAGCTTTTGTAAGTTTTTGATCCCTGATTATAAGGATAATCCCTTAAGTGGCGATCTTTCTCATAATCTAAAATTTTTTAAGGATGGCAAGATTGAATATCTGGGAATTATCTCGAGTTTAAAAAAACGAGATGTTGAGGAGGATATTGACTATTTTATCTCTTTATCCGGGCCTGAGCCGCAAAGGACGGTCTTAGAGAAGAAAATTCTATCTCAGGTCTTCTTGCTAAAGGGGAAGGTATTTGTCGCCTTAGGAAAGCCGGAAGAACGTAAGGAAGAAGTTAAAGGTGATATTCATATTCTTAGTTTTTTAAATAGAGAAAGACAAGAGGAGATTATGAACAGGTCCAAGCTGGTGATTACCAGACCGGGATACACTACCTTAATGGAGCTCGCCTTCTTAGGGAAAAAGGCTTTGCTTATCCCCACCCCTGGTCAAACTGAGCAAATTTATCTGGCGAGTTACCATAAGGATAGGAGAAATTTCTACAGCGTGAGTCAGAATGAATTAAACTTAGCAAGGGATGTAGAGGAAGCCAAAAAGTATAGAGGATTTTGTTGTAACCTCAGCGAAGAAAGCGCTGTGGACAAATTTATGAAGATAGTGTTCGGGGAATGAAGAAAAATATTTTTATCTTCCTCTCCACAATAGCCGGCATTGTCCTCCTGATTTTGATGTTTTATTTAATCGGTACGGAGCAGGTCTTTTCCTCAATGGGGGAGATAGGATGGGCAGGAGCGGGTGTTTTTATAGCCACTTCCCTCCTTGTTCTTTTTATTTCCGCTCTTTCCTGGCAAATGATCCTTAATTCGTATGGCTACCATCTTCCCTTTAGGGATGTAATAGTGGCCAAAATTATCGGCTTTGCCGTTAGTTATCTTACTCCATCCGCATACATTGGAGGAGAACCTCTCAGGATTTACCTAATTAGCAAGAAATACTCCCTATCTATACCCAGGATAGGAGCTACAGTGATCGTAAGTAAATTTCTGGAGTTAGGAGCTGGTCTATTCTTTATTTACTTAGGAAGCATCTGTAGCTTGATAGAGTATAAGCTTCCCCTTAACATTTATCTGAGCATCCTGATAGTTAACATTATCTTTGGAGTAGGAACAGGGGTGATCTTACATGCCTTTATCTGCAAGAATAAGATCTTTACTTATCTATTAGGCCTTCTGGGACGTATAAGGTTTCTCTCCAATCCCATTAATAAGATTAAACCACAGATATCCGAAGTGGAGGAGGAAATTTTCTTAGCCTTCAGTCAGCACAGAAAAGAGACCATCTTCGCCTTTGGTCTTAACTTGGCAGGTGAGCTTTTTATCTTTCTTAAACCAGCCATTTTCTTCTATTTTCTCAAAATTATTCTCAAGTTTTCTCAACTTGCTTTGCTTTTTGCGTTAACTCATCTTCTTCTTGCTCTACAATTTACCCCTGGGGCATTGGGCATTTTTGAGTTGGGGGAGATAGGGATTTATCAACTTGTGGGAATAGGCCCCGATAAGGCTCTTGCCTTTAGCCTGATGGTTAGAATAGCTGATTTCGTAGGAGTGGGGATAGCGGCGATTTTCGGTCTCCACTTAGGGCTAAAGACGCTTCTGGGAGCAAAGAGAAAATGAGGGTTTGTTTTGTCTCAGATCAGGCCTTTCCCGCCTTTGGCGGAGAGGGCATTTCTACCCGGAACTTCTGTTTAAACTTAAGGAGAAGAGGACATAAGGTTATTCTTCTTACCTCGCAGGTTAGGAATCCTCCTTCCGTGAGGGAGATTAAGGTCTATAGATTCTTTAGCCTTCCCATTCCTAAGAGAAGGGGTTATCTTGCTTTTTCTTCGAGAAGGAGGATTCTTTTAATTCTGAAGGAGGAGAAAATAGAGCTTGTTCACATTAACCTTCCCACTTACTTAGGCTGGCAAGCCTTAAGAGCGGCAAAGAAGATGAGGATTCCCGTGGTTTTGGGATTTCATGTTCAGGTGGGCAACGTTATCCGTCATCATCTTTCATTATTTCTTCTGGGAGGAGTGGTGGAAAGGTGGTTTTCTCATTTTTTTAGGGCAGGGGATGTGGTGATTGCTCCCTCTATTTTTGCCAGTAGAATTTTGGGTCGATATACCCATAAACTCGTTGAGGTAATAAGCAACGGGGTAGACGCGGAAAAGTTTAACCTTAAGAGGATAACCTCTGAGGATAGAGAAAGGTTCAGGAAAAGGTATTCTCTAAGAAATTCCTTTCTTTTGCTTTATGTGGGCCGATTAAGCTATGAGAAAAACGTAGGCTATCTTCTTAAGATAATGCAGAATTTGGACACAAGCCAAGATATTAAGCTTTTAGTTGTGGGAGAGGGAGAGTTTAAGGATAAGTTGAAGAAAAGGATAAGGGAACTTAGAATGGAACATCGGGTTATCCTCGCGGGCCCGTTAAAAGATGAGGATTTGCTCTGTGCTTACGCTGAGGCAGATGTCTTTATCCTGCCCTCCTTTACTGAACTGCAAAGCATAGCTACCTTAGAGGCTATGGCGATGAAAAACGTCATTATGGTGGGGAGAAGTGAGGAAAGCGCGGCTCAGGAGTTGGTCGAGGAAGGGTTAAATGGTTATACTTTTAGTCTGCGCGATCCTCACGATGCAGCCTGTAAAATACATACAATTTTTTCCAATGAGAAACTGAAAAAGGAAATGCAGGAGAAATCCTTTAGAATGGCCCAGGAACATGATATCCAGAAAAGTGTGTCAAGATTAGAGGAGGTTTATGGGAGGCTAATTCGGGTTTATAGGAGAAAAAAATGTATGAATTGATGATAGAGACCGATTTTTCAGCTGCTCATCAGTTAAAGGAGGCAGGTGGCGGTTGTGAGAACCTTCATGGGCATACCTATAAAGTGCAGGTATTTCTTGAAGGGGAAAGCCTAAATGCTGCAGGCATACTCGTCGACTTCAGAGAAATCAAGGAAAGGGTTAAAAAATGGGTGGATAAATTGGACCACACCTATTTAAATGAATCCTTAAATGGTGTAAACCCCACCACGGAGAATTTAGCCAGATATTTGTTTGAGAGATTACAAGAGGAGATGAGCTGGAAGGGGGTAAGGTTAAGCAAGGTGAGGGTGGCAGAAGCTGAGGATTCCTGGGTGGGTTATTCAAAGGAGTGTTAAATGGAGCCTGTACTTCAGGTGGCTTTAGACTTTTTGAACTTAAAAAGGGCCTTGAAGGTGGCCGAAGCAGCGGTTCTTGGAGGGGCGGATTGGCTGGAGGCAGGTACTCCCCTTATTAAAAGTGAGGGGCTGGATAGCGTTCGGGAGTTGAGAAGAAGGTATCCCCATCACACCATTGTGGCCGATATGAAGATTATGGACGTGGGCAGGATAGAGGCGGAATCAGCTTTTAAGGCAGGAGCTGATGTTGTCTGCGTTCTGGGAGCTGCGGATGATTCCGTCATCAAGGAGTGTGTAGAGGCGGCCAGGAACTATGGGGGGAAGGTTATGGTGGATTTAATTGGTATCTCCTCACCCCTAAGGAGAGTCAAAGAGGTTGTAAGATTAGGAATAGATTACTTGGGAATGCATACCTCTATCGATGAACAAATGAGAGGGGAGGACCCCTTTAAAGAGCTAAGAGAGATCTCAGCGGCGGTGGATATACCCATAGCTGTGGCCGGCGGAATTAACTCGGAGACGGCTGCGGAAGCCTTGAATGCAGGGGCTACGGTGATCATAGTTGGGGGAGCGATAATTAAGGATAAGGAACCTCAAAAGGCTACCGCGACGATCAAGGAAGCGATAAAAAGGAGAAAGGTTATTAAGACGGAGCTGTTTAAGAGGACGAAGGGTGAGGAGATTATTCGGATTTTCAAAATGGTCTCTACCCCAAATATATCCGATGCTATGCACCGAACAGGAGATTTAGAGGGTCTTAGAATGATCACCCCGAATGTTAAGCTGATAGGACCCGCCCTTACAGTGAGGACCTATCCGGGGGATTGGGCAAAACCTGTGGAGGCGATAGATAAAGCGGAAAAGGGTCAGGTTTTGGTCATCGATGTGGGAGGGGTAGGGCCAGCCGTATGGGGGGAGCTCGCCACTCACAGCGCTATACAGAAAGGACTCGGTGGGGTAGTGATCTATGGAGCTATTCGGGATGTTCCGGAGATAGTAAAGCTGAGGTTTCCCGCTTACGCTAAGATAATTACTCCTACTGCAGGAGAACCAAAGGGATTTGGAGAAATCGGCGTGCCTGTTCGAATGGGAAAAGTAAGGGTTTTTACCGGGGACTGGATAGTTGGAGATGAGGACGGAGTTGTGGTAATTCCTAAGGATAAGGCAGTGGAGATAGCCAACAGGGCAATGGACGTCCTGGAAAGAGAAAATCGCATTCGGGAGGAGATCAAAGAAGGGGGCACATTGTCCTCCGTAATGGAGCTTCTCAGGTGGGAGAAGAGGTAGCATCCGAGCTTGCTCGGCAAGGAAAGGGGGTGATGAGATATGGAAGTAAGAAAGTTGCTCGTTAAGGAGGTAATGAGAAAAGATGTGGTAACGGTTAAGGAATCCACTACTTTAAGGGAATTAATGGGAATATTTTATAAGTATACCTTTCATACCTTACCTGTGGTAAGGGAGGATAAAAAAATTGTTGGAGTTGTGGCTTTAGAGGATGTTTTGAAGATCTTTTATCCACATCCTCCCCATATTTTGGAGATGCTTGAAAGAACTCCACTCTGGGACGGATATGAGGAGAATAATCTTCTGGAGGTAGATATTCCTCCTGAGATGGGGGTGCTTTGCATAGTTGAGGATATAATGAATACAAATGTGGTGACCATCTCTGAGGAAGCGACAACTGTAGAAGCTCGTTCTTTAATGAAATTGCATCGCTTAAAAAGGCTTCCTGTTGTTGATAAGGAAAGACATTTACTTGGCATCATCAGCCTATTTGATATTATCTTAGCCGTATTTAAAGAAAAGGGGATTTTGTAGGGAATTTTCTAAATGAATTTAATATTAGCCGTAGGAATATTAATAATAG
>CAYSEE010000027.1:0-8833 GCA_964429955.1 uncultured Clostridia bacterium
GCATAGTAGCAAAGCGAAAGTTTTCTATCTCAGTCACAGACTTACAGGGATCTATAACTCTAAAGTAAATAACTGCGTTTACTTTGACAGGAACATTATCCTTGGTCATAACCTCCTGAGGTTGAACATCGAAATTTATCGTCCTCAGGCTTACCTTGACCATCTTGTCCACGATGGGAATGAGAAAGAAAAGCCCTGGTCCCTTTGCCCCTATCAATCTTCCTAATCTGAAGATGACTCCCCTTTCATACTCCGTAACCACCCTCACTGAAGCTGCAAGAATGATAATCCCTATTATTACTAAAAATACTACTAACCCCATTTTAAACCTCCCTCTTTTTTACTATTAACTTCATTCCCTCCGCCCTCACCACTTCCACCTTTTCTCCCTTCTTAATTACTTCTCCATTTAGTTGAACGAGAGCGTTCCATATCTCTCCGTGTACCTGAACCTTACCATCTGGATTAAGATCGCTTTTAGCTATTCCTACCTCCCCAACCATTCCCTCTAAGCCAGTAACAGGCTTTTTAAACTGAGCCTTGAGAGCATAAGAGATAATGAATACGAAAAAGGATGTCGTTATCGCCACTATGGGGATAATGTAGCTCAAGGAAATGGAAATGTAAAGGGCAGAGGGATCTATAAGCATAAGTGAGCCCAGCGTTAAGGCCACAATCCCGCCAATGGTCAATGCTCCATAAGAGGGAACCTTAACCTCCAAAACAAAAAGGATGATGGCCAGGATAATTAAAAGCAGTCCGGCTAAATTAAAGGAAAGAATCTGGAGAGCAAAAAGGGATAAAATCAGGCAAATTCCCCCCACTATCCCCGGTAGCATTACACCTGGATGGAAAAACTCCAGGATAATTCCCCATGTCCCTACCATAAGCAAAATATAAGCTAAGTTAGGGTCGGCCAAAGTTTGAAGAAATCTCTCCCTGAAGGATGCCTTTACAAAATGAAGCTCGACTCCCTTCGTCCTGAGAACGAGAAAGCCTTTAGGAGTCTTTACCTTTCTGCCCTCTAATTTCTTTAAAAGGTCCGGGATATCCTCGGCAATGAAGTCTATCACTCCAAGCTTCAAAGCCTCCTCATTCGTTATGGATGAGCTCTCTCTCACCGCTTTCTCCGCCCATTCCACATTTCTTCCCCGTTTTTGAGCGATTGACTTAATGTAGGAAGAGGCATCGTTGACCACCTTTTCCTTCATCTCCTCATCCATTCCCACACCCATAGCTACAGGATGAGCCGCCCCAATATTAGTACCCGGAGACATCACGGCTATATGAGAGGCCAAAGTGATGAAAACTCCTGCCGATGCCGCCCTTGCTCCCTTAGGGGAGACATACACCACCACTGGGATTTCGCTGTTCATTATTGCCCTGACCATCTGACGCATAGATTTATCCAATCCCCCAGGGGTGTCCAACTGAACTATCAGGCACTGAGCCTTATCTTCAAGGGCAGATTTTAACGCCTCATCTAAACGATGAGCAGATACAGGGCTTATCGTCCCCTCTATTTTTAGAACTTCCACTACCTTACCTGCCTCGGCTGGCAAGGAAATAAAGAAAAGGAGAGAAATTCCCAACCATATCGCTATACTTTTCACTTTTTCCATAAATTTATTTATTTGTTGAGGCCTTTTCCGGAGTAAGATACTTGAAAAACTTGGAATCAAGAGGAACTACAATCGTCGTCTTCTTCGTAAGCGTTTCCTTATAGGTCTCGAGGGTCTTCAAAAAATTAAAGAAATCGGGGTCCTGCCCATAGGCCTCTGCATAAATTCTCGTGGCAATAGCATCAGCCTTTCCCTTTATCCCCTGAGCCCTCTTGTAGGCCTCCGCTCGGATCCGTGCCAGATCCCTTTCCATATCCCCCAATATCTTTGCCTTTTCCCCTTCTCCTTCGGATATATATTTACTTGCTATTCTGTTTCTCTCCGCCTTCATCCTGGAAAATACGGCCTGGGTGTTCGCCTCGGGTAAATCTGCCCTTTTTATCCGGACATCCACCACCTTTATCCCATACTGCTTAGCTATCTTATTGCTTTGCTTTGTCGCCGCACGCATAATCATTTCCCTTCCCACCTCTATCTTTTCCACCACCCTTTTCGTCCTTTCTTCCTCTAAAGCTGGCTCCGCCGTTAAAATTTCTCTATTCGAGGTCCTCAGGGTATCCATCAAATCATATCTACCTACCTCAGCCCTTACGGCAGCGTAAATGATATCGTCCAGCCTTGCTTGTGCTCCAGATTCATTTCTCACCGTCTTCATAAATAAAAGGGGGTCGACTATCCTCCATCGAGCGTAATTATTGAGGAATATATACTTCTTGTCCTTCGTAACGCACCTTCTCGCCTCTACATCGTATCCCAACAGTCTGTCCTCAAACTTGTTTGCCTTTTGAATAAAGGGTATCTTTATATACAGACCTGGCTCACGAATTACCTTGATCGGCTTTCCAAGCTGAGTGAGGACTACTTGATTTGTCTCATCCACCGTATAAAGAGCGCTGTTAAGCGTAAAGAGGCCTATTATAGCTACGATGAACTCAAATATTCTTAATTTATCCATATTTTTCACCTCATTTAGATGAACTTCCTAAGCTCTGCCCTCTCAGGTTCAAAAATTTAATAAATCCCTCTTCTGGTTTAGGCATAGCTATCTTCTCAATCTCGGGTAAAATCTCCCGCATAGTCTCCAAATACAGCCTATCCTTTGTTATCTGCTTAGCTCTTCTATACTCCTTTAGCCTCGCCAAAAACCTGTTTACCTCTCCCTCAGAGTACTTTACCCTCTCCACAGCATACGCCTCTGCTTCCTTTATCGTCTTCTCCGCCTCACCTTTGGCCCTGGGGATCTCCTGATTATACTTTCCCAGAGCTTCGTTAATTAATCGTTCCCTGGTCTCCCTCGCACTTGCAACCCCTTCAAATGCCTCCTTTACCTCACCGGGAGGATGGACATCCTGTAGTTTCACTGTGACTACCTGAACGCCGCTTTCGTATAGATCTAAGATCTCTTGCAGTTTTTTTGCTGTCGCCTCCTGTATCTCCTCCCTGCCAATGGTCAACGCCTCGTCAACGCCTCTGTCCCCGATAATCTGTCTCATAGATGCCTCTGCGGCATCCTTTATCATCTGTTTGGGATCCCTGATGTTAAACAGATATTTCTTAGCACCTCTAATTCTATACTGAACGATAAACCATAGATCAACTATGTTCATATCCCCTGTGAGCATCAGGGCTTCCTCCTCTACAGATTTATATATCGCTGGAGGACCTTTCTTTACTGTTCTATATCCAATTTCCATTTTCTCAATCTTGGTTACAGCTACCTTATCCACCCTTTCCACGGGCCAGGGGATATGGTAATGTATACCGGGATACGTGGAAACCTTATATTTCCCCCAACGCCTTATCACCCCTTCCTCGTTTGGATGAACAATGTATATCCCCGATAAGACCCAGAGCAAGATTACTATTAAAGTTGTCCCTAAGGCAATTTTTTTCTTGTCCATTTAATTTCCTCTTTTAATTCGGTAGCCGCAGGATTTATCCTGTGTTCTCCCTTTCTCACGCAACCCGAAGATTGCGGCTACCATAATTCTTAAACCTATTTTATAATTCCATAAGTGGTGAAAATTCTAAGAACCTCGTTTGGCAGTTCGTTTATTTTGTCTCTCCTGATTATTACATAGTTATCTATGAGCGACTTGGCATACCTCTCATGTTCCGCACCGATGACAAACAGAAAGGGGAAGATCCCATCCTTCTGGATTTTATCAAGGATGGCCCTTACTTCCTCGGGAATATCTGGTTCTCCATCGGTTATTATGGATAAGCCCTTTGGACTGCCCTCCATCTTCTTAAGATTATCAGATACGTATTTTATGGCATTAACCATTAAGGTTCCTCCATATGGATATAGGGACATTGCCCTCCCTCGACTCTGGTCAGTATATTCCTCCCCAAAGTCCTTTATTACATAAACTGTATCCTTGTAGTTTATCATCTCCCTAAGTGAGTTTCCCCCGGAATGGAAGGCGAATATACCAAAGGGATAATCGGAATAACTTAATGCCTCCCCTTGAATTAACAAGGCATCCTTGATATAGTCGATTATCCTGTATCCAAACCCGAACCCCGTGGAGGCACTTATATCTGCCAATACGGCCCAGGCTGCTTTCCTCTTAACTGGTGCCCTTTTCTTGAACATTTTCTTATCCGGTCTGATGCCGGTTGCCTCGTACTCCAGCTCCGCCTGCACATATTCCCTGATATCCATCTCCTCTCCTTGTTTTGCCTTCCTCTTGCCCCTGTACCTTTCCTCCAATTTTCTAAAATAACTTTCGATGGCCCTTATTTCTCCATTATACTTGTCAATTCTCCTTTGTGCTTCCTTAATGTCATAATTAGAAGTTCTGGGCACCTTCAAATATACACCAGGACTTGGCTTTGGGACCATCCTGATGAAAGGGCGGCTCCCAGGATAATACCTATATTTATCCCTTTCTAACTCATCCTTTTTTGTTTTCTCCTTGGCTTCTTTGCTTATCTTTTTCTCTGGAATCTCTCCCTCTTTCCGTACCTGCTCATCTCTCTTAACCTCCTCGGACCTCTCTCCATCTTTTCCCTTTTTCTCTAACTTCTCACCCTCTTCATCTTTGTTCTCTTTCTTTTCTCTCTTCTCCTTTCCCTTCACTTCCTCTTGACTCATCTTTTTTTCTTTGCTCCTCTCTTCATCACCACCTCCCTGCCTCATCTCTTTCTTCTTCTCTCCCGCTCCTTCTCTTTGCCTCGTCTCCTCATCTTCTTCCTCTCTTCCTTCCCTTGGCTTTATACTCCCGCTATACCTTCTCGGGATGCCGGGACACAACTTACCATGATCTCTACCGGCAAAAGAAGGAAGCTTGGGCATAGGTTGCTTTATATTAAAATTTTCCTTGAACTTTGCGTAAATTTTCTTCGTGGAATCAAGGGAAGCATGAATATCTTTACCCTCCGCACTTCTTGCCATATCCACACATTCCTTGAGAAGCTTTTTATATTTGGAAGGCGGCTCATCCACGGTCTTGTCGAGCAGGGTCTTCTCCAGAAAAAGCTCCCTGAAGGCATCCAATTCCCTTCCTCTCCTCATTAAATACCTCGGATTTGGTCTTCTGGATAAATATAGGGGCTTTTCCTTTTCCTCTGAAAAGTGCCTAAGTCCTGGTAATTCCTCTCGCGCCTTACGGTCTATTCTGTTATCCTCAACTATGTTAAATATCTCATGGGCAAGAGTGGGATTTTCCCTGAACTGGGGTTGAAGAAAGAAGTCCTCCAACATCCTATTTATAAGCTTGGGATCATATTCCTCAGAACCACCCATTTCTTCCTGTAATTTAATAAACTCCCTTATATGATCTGATTCATGCCTCACTGCACTGGCGATCATCATTTGATTATCAGAGTCATTCGATGAAAGGTTAAATTGAGCGGGTAAATATATCTTTCCTCCATCGGTAAAAATAGCCGGGCCGGTGAGACGCGAAAGAAGGGTTTTTTTATTAAAAACGAGGGGATATTTTTTGCTCGCTCCCTCTCCTATTCTGAAATCCACCACTCTTTCCAACTCATCTCTTATCTCTTCACAATTAATCATTTTTCGCTCAGTTTTACTCCTTTATTCTCTTGTTAACCTTCTCCAGCAACTTTTTATATAATGTTCTGTCGCTTTCATAGGTTGACTTTGGATTAAGCATATACACCTCTATTAACTTTTTAAGAGGCTGCTTGCCGCTTTGAGCCGCCTGACAAACCTCGACAGCCCCTCTTAACCCCATATCTCTTCTGTAACTTTTCAACACCTCTCTGAAGTCGAAAAGTAGGTCCGTGATCACCTCAGCTATTTTATCGTCCAACTTAGGTGCCCTTGACTTAAGTATTCTGATAGTGCCTTCCTTATCTGGATAGTTTATCCTTATCTGGGCCCACCTTTCGAGAAATGCATCGCTAAGTTCAATGGATGTGTATTTACTGTCCAGATTTCCGGAGGAGACCATCTTAAATTTTTCTCCCCCTTCGATAACCTCAAACCCGTACTGCGTCTGAACTGTTATTTTTTTATCGTCAAGCACACCATGCAGGCCGTATAAAACACCGGGGTCAACCGGTCCTATTTCCTCGAAGTAAAATATACCGTTATGGATCATTGCTAAGACCAAGGCTCCGGGGGCCTTTATAGGCTTCGGATCAGCGGGAACCCAGGAGCCCACTATATCGTCCATAGTAGTCTCCCTATTTCCGGTAGGCGACATATAAAAAGGTATATTATTTATGTAAGCATACCATTTGATCATCGTGCTCTTCCCGCACCCCGTTGGGCCATTTAATAGAACGGGCTTTCCCTTGTCCATTAGCTCACAAAATATCCTCCACTCGCCCGCCTGATCCACATACTCAACAGCCTCCGTTAACTTATTCACCGGATAATTTGAGAGAATGAAATTACTATATTTCCCCTCGCTCACCCCTCTGTCTATCTCTATGGATTGAGCAGCCTTAACCTGTTTATCACTTAGCTCACTTATCAGTTTATCTATTACAAGGAGGGAGAGGAACTCCACATAATCAAATTCCTCCTCTAACTCTAAAAGCCCCCTCATCTTTCCGCTTTTTCTAAATAGATAAAAACATCCTATATTAACATTTCTCTTAATCTCGTAGCCCTTTAAAAAGCCATTCTCCTCCAGCCTTTCCCGGCGTTTCCTGCTCAATTTTCTCTTATCAATTCTCAGTATATCATAGATATTTGAGGGAGATTTAAGAATTAACGTTTTCTCATCCTTAAAGGATAAATAAGTCGTCTTATTTTGAATTATCGTTCTGATATGATAATCTTGAGTAGGGTAATCTTCCGCTATCCATGCACTTAACTTGCCTATTCTCCTATACCTGCCACTTTTAATAAAGATTATGTTGTAATACACAGGTAGATAAATATCCTCCTCTACTAAGGGAGGAAAATCTATCTTAACTACCTCCTCTGAGGCAAGGGGCTTGATCAAGATAGTCTCCTTCTTGTTCCTTTTAAACTCCACCACGCATCTTTTCACTTATCTTCCCCCTTCTTTTCTTGCTTCCCCCAGATTTTATCAAAGTCCGTCTCCTCCTCTTCCCTCTTTTGAGGTTCTTCTATTTTAATGCGCCAGATATCCAATTCCTCCTCCCTCGGCTCCACTCCATTGATTATGTAATTAAGCAAGGCAAAGGAATCCTGATATCTCCCCTTGTACTCCACAATTATTCCCTTAAGCTCGTTAGACTTTGCAAAGGACAGGGCCACTGGAACCCAGGCCTTGCTTAACTTTTCATTTTCCCTTTCCAGGCGCCTACTTAAAAGGGATTTTCTCTCCACATTTCTCGTTCGTCCAAATTCCTCCTCAACCCTCCTTAATCTTTCACCCCTTTTTTTAAAGTAGGCTAATAAACTCCTATCTAAGAATACATATTTTTTAAAGAGACGCCTTTCGGCAGGATAGGCACCCAACTGGAAAAATGGAGAGGTAAACGTACCCAGATCAGCCAACCAGGAAAGAAGGAGGCCACAAATGACATCGCCGAATACAAAATAAAAGCCCATAATCACCGCCATCATCTTAAGATTTACGTAAGATAAGCTCATAAGGCTGAGCCAGCCAATTCCCTCTGCTAAGACGCCGTATTTGGTGGCCTGTCTGAGTGTATATTTTTTCAGTTCCTCCAATCCTTTGTAAGCTGGATTAACCCTTATCTTACCGGCTCCAAAGCTTTTCTCAAATCCTTTATTTAAATATCTAATAAAGTCCTCCCTTCTATTGGCAATGCTTATCTCAAACAAATGATTAATTCTATCGGTGAATGTCTTGAAGTGACTATAAACTATTTCGCTATCCTTGTACCCAGCTATTAGGACGGCGTTAGAATCATTGTTATCTCCAAAGATTCTCGACTGAAGCTCCCCGTGGTATCTTATCTCAAAAAACTTTCCATCAAGATACGCACCAATGCCTTTCCCTAATTCATCATCCAGTTCTTTTATCTTCATTTTTGAGATACTTGAGGGGGGGAATACTTTCCCCCCGGGCAACCCCTTAAAAAATTCTTTGAACCACATCCTAAGTTACCCAGCTATAAATTTCCTTATAAAATCTTGCTCAAAAACTCTTTTTGAAATGGCAAGGGGAAGGAAACGCAGGAGTTCTTCAATGCCGGATTTTGTTCGACTTGTGGTGTATAGGAGAGTTGATATATTAGCCGCTTTTGCGAAACAATAAATTTCTGCCTTCAGTTGCGAGTCTTCAAAAAGATAAGAGTGACTTAAACCCAATTTTTCTAACTTTTCTCTCACCCCCTTCTTTCCCTCTTTCTCCTCTTCTCTAAGGACTGTCTCATCCCTGGATAGTCTCTCAAAAGATAGATAAACACCGTCTATTCTGCATCTATTGGATTTTTCTAAATAGGAGATCTCTTCCCCTCTGTGATTATAAACTTTGATGAAAGACTCAGATGGATGAAATGTCTCGATCCATCCCTTTACCCCTGTAGGAGTGTGTATACTTTTTCTTACGGGAATTTTCCTCCCTCTCAGGATAAAATCATAATCGATGTATCCTATAAGTTCGGTCTTTTCCCCTATCTGGAGTAAATGCGTCTTGTTTCCCCTCGTTCTAACAATATACTTACCCATTGTGTCAGACTAAAAATACGCTTTTTCAATATAATTCTACCAAATTTTAGCGTTTAGTCAACTAAAAGTAAATGGGCCTGGACATCGTTACCAGGGAGACCCTTTGCAGGGAATAAGGGAA
>CAYSEE010000028.1:0-8722 GCA_964429955.1 uncultured Clostridia bacterium
TCTGATAGTATAAATTATTGAAATTCCTATACCTCAATGATATCGCTTACCCCGAACCGAATAAGCGGATAGAGATAATCTCGTCGCCTAATTTTTCCCTTAGCTCCTTCACAAAAGATTCTATAACTCTTCTTTCTGATTTACTTAAATAGTGCATCCCCTTTTTTCTCATTATCAGACTCTTTTTTATTCAATCAGAATAATTTAATCTGATCTTCATCATTCCATTTCTTTGTCTTCCTACCGTTCCTTATTCTTTGCATCGAGTTCTCCGTTATCCATTTGTCGATAAGCCCCTTTTTAAATCTCCATTGACCGGAAATTTTAACGGAAGGAATCACGCCCGAGCGAGCAAGGCGATAAATTGTATGTTCGTTCATCTGAAGATATTGAGCTACTTGCTTGACGGTGAGTATTTCCTTCATCTTTCTCCCCTCAAATTTTTAATTTTAATATCTCAAATTTACCAAAATTATACAAAGAAAAATAGAGAAAGTCAAATGTTGTTGACTTCTAAAAGTCTTTGAGTATAATTCATTTAGCCAATCGTCAATTAAGGAGGAGAAGATGAAAAATTTTATCAGGCAAATGAGCATCCTGATCATAATTGTAGGAGTGGTAGCCGGTGCTGCTTACGGGACGGAGAGGTTTTCTTCCGTAAATCCCGACAGTCCCCTTTATGTGGAGAAGATAACTGAGGAAGCCATCGCTGTAGCCTTAGCTACCGACCCAGAGGAAAAGGCCCTCCTCTTCACTGAGATGGCAAATGAGAGGATAAACGAGCTTGATACAATGGTCGCTACAGGTAAGACGGAATATGTGGAAGGGCTGATAAGAAGCTACACAAGAATTATGGAAAGGGCAATGAGACAGATTCTTGAGCGAATTCGAGAGCGAGGAGATGAGGGGAAGGCTTTGGAGAGAGTAGAAAAAGCTACGGAAAAGCATATAAGGGTGTTAAGGAGGGTGTTGGGACAAGTGCCTGAATCAGCCAGATTGACTATTCGTCGGGTTATAAGAATGTGTATAACTCAGCATGAGCGAATTATGTCCCGACTACGAAAACTCAAGGGTGTAGAAAGAAAAGGTGGATCGGAAAGACAGGGAACAAAGAGAGGTGGGAACGGCAAAGGAAGGAATTAAAAGAGGCCAATTATTATGAATGAGGATTTTCTTCCCCTGGGTAAGCTTAATCCCCTGGTATTGGAAGAGCTTATGAAC
Source organism: uncultured Clostridia bacterium (assembly GCA_964429955.1). GTDB lineage: Bacteria > Aerophobota > Aerophobia > Aerophobales > B47-G16 > CAYSEE01. Next base: position 1,222 of record CAYSEE010000028.1, read on the forward strand.
TCCCTCCCCAAAGATAGAAGGGTCATCGTGGGCCCGAAAATAGGAGAGGATGCGGCAGTCATTGACTTTGGAGAAAATTATTTGGTGATAAAGACCGACCCTATAACCTTTACATCGGAGAACATTGGCTGGTATGCAGTAAACATCAATGCCAATGATGTGGCCTGTATGGGAGCTACCCCCCGTTGGTTTCTTGTTGTCGCCCTTTTTCCCGAGGAAAAGACCTCAAAAAGCCTGGTGAGAAATATTTTTAAGCAGCTTACTTCTGCCTGTAGGGAGCTGGGTATATTTTTGATAGGAGGTCATACCGAGGTTACTCCTAAGTTAACTTTCCCCATCCTCATTGGCCAGATGATGGGGGAAGTTTCCAGAGAAAAACTGGTCAAGAGCTCGGGAGCAAAGGTGGGAGATCTAATTTTGCTTACCAAAGCAGTTGCCATAGAGGGGACAAATGTAATTTATCAGGAGAGAAAGGAGGAGCTAAGGAGGAGGTTTTCCGCAGAGATGCTTGATAAAATTGAGGGATTTCTTCATAATCCAGGAATAAGTGTGGTCAGGGAAGCCCTTTTGGCGAGCAAAAGTGTTCAGGTTCATTCTATGCACGATCCCACTGAGGGAGGGCTGAAGATGGGACTATGGGAGCTTGCCTATGCCTCAAAGGTGGGGATGAGAATATACAAGGGGAAAATACCCATATTAGAGGAAACGCGGGCAATTTGCAAGTTATACGGATTGGATCCCTTGGGGCTCCTTGCCTCAGGTTCCTTAATTTTAACTCTTGAGCCTGAAGAGGCTGAAAAGCTGTGCCAGATTTACAAGGAAAACGGTGTAAGGTGCAGCATAATTGGAGAGGTAGTACCACAGAAAGAGGGGATAAAAATAGTGGAGGAAGGAAGAGAATCTAACCTATTGGTGGAATACGAGGATGAGATAAGCAAAATTTTATAGGAGGGCAAAGATGGCTACGGTAGGGGTGATTTACTACTCCCGCACGGGAAATACTCAAGAGATGGCCCAATTTGTCGCTCAAGGTGTAAAAGAGGAAGGAGTAGAGGTAGTTATTAAAAAGGTAGAGGAGACATCCCCGGAGGATCTTCTTAAATGGGAGGGGATAATCGTGGGCTCGCCCACCTATTATGGATTAGTTGCATCTCCTATTAAGAGTCTCTTTGATGAGTCAGTCAAGTATCATGGAAGGATGGAGGGAAAAGTCGGAGGAGCTTTTGCCTCCTCGGCCAATGTAGGAGGAGGGAATGAGACCACTGTGCTTTCCATTCTGGAGATGATGCTCATTTATGGAATGGTCCTTCAGGGAAACTCTCAAGGGGATCACTATGGGCCGGTGAGTATTGGAAACCCGAATGAAAGGGTGAAATCTCAGTGTATTGCCCTGGGAAGGAGGGTGGCGAGGTTAATAAAAAGAATAACGGAGAAGAAATAGAGTGCTAATCATTCCAGCGATAGATTTAAAAGGGGGAAGGTGCGTGAGGCTGCGGCAGGGGAAGAAAGATAAGGAAACTGTTTACTCAGAAGATCCCTTATATGTAGCTAAGAACTGGGTGAGGAGAGGAGCCAGACGTCTTCACATAGTGGATCTGGATGGCGCCTTTGAGGGAAAGTCCATCCATTTAGAGGTTGTGACAAAGATAGCCAGGAAATTGGATATCCCTATAGAGCTTGGAGGGGGAATAAGGGATATCTCTACCATCAGGCAAGTTTTTGAAAGGGGAATAGGCTACGCTATTCTGGGAAGCAAGGCTCTGAGCTTAAAATTCGTGGAGAGAGCCTGTCAGGAATTTGGAGATAGAGTCATCGTCTCCATCGATGTTAGAGATGGCAAGGTAGCCATAGAGGGATGGGAAAGACAGACCTCTATCCAGGCCGGGGATTTAGTCAGAGATTTAGCCAGAGCAGGGGTTAAAACCATAATCTTCACCGATATTGCCAGAGATGGAACAATGCAAGGGGTAAATGTCGAGGCAGTGCGAGATTTTGTCGAATCGGCCGATGTAGATTTAATCGTCTCCGGAGGGATCTCCTCCTTAGAGGATATAAGGAAAATCATCAGATTAAATAGTCAAAGGATAAAGGGGATGATCATCGGCAAAGCTTTATACACAGGTAAGATTAGATTGGAAGAAGCCATAGAAATAGTGAAAGGCAAAAGACAAAGAGTGAAAGGTGAATGAGATGGAGTTGTTGGAGGAGATTGTCTTTAACTCTCAAGGATTGGTTCCGGCGATAATCCAGGATGTAGATACAGGTGAAGTCTTGATGATGGCCTGGATGAACGAAGAGGCTCTCCGGAAAACCATTGACACCGGCAAGACTCATTTTTGGAGCAGATCTCGCCAGAAACTCTGGCTTAAAGGAGAGACCTCTGGACACTATCAATTGGTAAGGGGAATATACATAGATTGTGATGGAGATGCCTTATTGATAAAGGTAGACCAGGTGAAGGCCGCCTGCCATACCGGTTATAGGTCTTGCTTTTTTAGAAAGGTGGATGAGAAGGGTAATTTAAAAATAGTGGGGAAAAAAGTATTTGAGCCAAAAGAAGTTTACAAATGAAAAACTTGGTCTTATTCCTAAGCATTATTTCCCTCATCTTGCTTTTCGTTTCAGACGGATATGTCCAAACCTCTCCCCTTGTTCGGGTGATGATCTTAGAGGGGCAGAAAAGCGTGGAGATAGGTGCCACCGGCTCTTACGAGGTAAAGGGGGAGGTGCAAACTCATCTCTTCAAACTTCCCCAAAAGGCAAAACCCACCCCCGAGGGTATAAGCATTGATCAGGAGCTTTTTGGAAGAAAAATTTGGATAAACCCTAAGGAGAAAAATTCCTTGGTTATGGTTAACAGGAGAAGGTATCGGGGAGAAATTCTCGTTCAGCAAAATGGCCTTTTTTTGGAAGTGATAAACCAGCTCCCCGTGGAGGAATACCTTTATGGGGTAATTAAATGGGAGATCTCCCCTACCTGGCCTTTGTCTGTTTTGAAAGCTCAGGCGATTGTGGCCAGAACCTATGCTTTGAAGAAAGTCAAGGATGCTTCGGCTAAGAATTATGAGTTTTATCTTACCAACACAGTAGATGATCAAGTATATGAAGGAGTAGAGGCAGAGGATCCTCGAACTACAGAGGCAGTGAATTTAACCCGTGGGGAGGTTCTCACCTATCAAGGTGAGCTAATAAATGCTTACTATCACTGCTGCTGTGGAGGATACACCGCCGATCCCAGGGATGTCTGGGGAGGAGGATTTCCCTATCTAAAGGCAAAACCTGATGAGTTCTGTAAGGGGAGCCCTTATTACAGGTGGGAATTGAAGATCGAAGTGGAGGAGGTAGCAAAAATACTGAGGGAAAATGGATATTCCGTGGGGAAAATCTACCGCATTAGGCCTGGTAGCCGGGATGAAGGAGGAAGAGTAAGGGAAATTTGCGTAGAGTATCGGGGAGGAAAAAGGTATATAAAGGGAGCCGAACTTCGCAGGTTAATCGGCCCGGATCGTCTCAAAAGCACATTGTTCACGGTGAAAAGATGGGCAGATTACTTTATCTTTACCGGCAGGGGATGGGGCCATGGAGTAGGAATGTGTCAGTGGGGAGCCAAGGAAATGGCGGAGAGAGGCTACAACACTCGGGAAATCCTTCAATTTTATTATCCGGGGACAAGGATAGAGAAGATTTACTGATCTTGAGAGGGAAATTTGACATTGGCAAAGCGGAGAGTATAATAAAAGTGGTCTGCTCAATATAGGGAGGGAAGGAATGCCCTTAGAGAAGAAGGTTATATTAGTAATAGTGGATGGACTTGGGGACCGGGCGATAAAGGATGGAAAAACTCCCCTACAATTGGCAAAAAAGCCAACCCTGGACGAGTTAGCCAGGGAAGGATCCACCGGGCTGATGAATACCTTAGGACGGGGAGTTATCCCGGGAAGCGACACTGCACATTTGGCCATCTTCGGGTATGATCCTAAAACTTACTATAAGGGAAGAGGTCCCTTTGAGGCCTTGGGAGTGGGGATTAACCTGAGGGAGGGCGATGTCGCCTTTAGGTGTAATTTTGCCACCGTGGATGAGGACTTGCGAGTATTGGATAGAAGGGCCGGTCGGCTAAGGGATGAAGGAAAAGAATTGGCAAAGTCCCTGCAGGGAATGGAGGTGGATGGAGTGAAGGTAATTTTTTCCTCTTCCACAGAGCACAGAGGGGTCTTGGTCTTACAGGGAGAGGGTCTTTCCCCGGCCATATCCGATACAGATCCCCACACAGCAGGAAATCCTCCCGTATTGGAGTCCAGGCCTCTGGTGAATACCAAGGAGGCTAAAAGGACAGCTAAGATAGTGAATGAGGTGGTAAAAAGAAGCAAGGAAGTGCTCTCCTCCCATCCCTTGAACAAGGAAAGGGAAAAAGATGGCAAGCTGCCGGCGAACATAATCTTAACTCGGGGAGCGGGCATCTATCAAAAAGTGGACTCGTTGAAGGATAAATACGGATTTAGCTCCTGTTGTATAGCCGGATCAGCCCTTTATAAAGGAGTGGCAAGATACGTAGGAATGGAGGTTCTGAAGGTTGCCGGGGCTACAGGAAGGGTGGATACGAATATCGAGGCAAAGGCAAAGGCAGCAAAGGAAGCCTTAAGTAAGTTTGATTTTGTCTTTGTTCACGTTAAGGGAGCTGATAATGCCAGCCACGATGGGAATCTTGAAGATAAACTCCTGATGATCGAAAAGGTAGATAGATTGGCCAAACTCTTAAAGGAGGAGGATGTATACCTTGTCATAACCGCTGATCACAGCACTCCTCTCTCTATCAAAAGACATAGCAGCGACCCTGTTCCTGTACTGATCTATGGAGATGGCATCCGCATGGATAAGGTGGACTCGTTCGACGAAATTTCCACCTCTTCAGGATGTTTGGGATATCTTACCGGAGTTGAGTTGATGAGGGTAATGGTGGATCTTATGGGTTGTGGACATTTAGTGGGATCTTAAAATAGGAGAAAGGGGGTGATGTTAAAATGATAGAGGTAAAAGTGGTGAATGTGGCCATAGATGTTAAATCAAATATGCCCGTGATCATTCTCAAGGAGAAAGGGGGAGAGAAAACTTTACCTATATGGGTTGGCTTATTTGAGGCGCAAGCTATTGCTTTGGCTTTGGAAAATGTAAAGCCACCTCGACCGCTAACCCATGATCTGGCCAAATCCATAATTGAAAAGCTCAAGGGCAAGGTAGATAGGGTGGTGATAAATGATTTGAAGAATAACACCTTTTATGCCCGCATATTGATGAGGAAAAATGGGGAGAGCATTCAGGTTGATTCTCGTCCCAGTGACGCCATTGCCCTGGCTCTCAGGCTCAAGGTTCCCATTTATATAGATGAGGGAGTGCTGGATAAGGTGGCTGTAGGGAGTAAGCCCATTGAAGAAAAGGAAATTGAGGATTTCAGGAGAAAATTAAAGGATTTAAAACCGGAGGATTTTGGCCTTTGATTTCGTTCTTCCTCTTAAATATTCTAAATGCTTGAAGCAATTATCGGTACTTCTGGATGGTGGTATGATCACTGGGAGGGAATATTTTATCCTTCCGGGATGGAAAAAAGGGATTGGTTTCATTATTACGCTAAGTCATTTAATACCGTGGAGATAAACAGCTCCTTTTATCGCCTTCCCTTTGAGAACGTAGTTAAGGGGTGGGCAAAAAAAGCGCCCGAGGGTTTTAAATTCACCTTGAAGATGTGGCGGAGAGTAACTCATTACAAACGGTTAAGAGACATAAAGGATGATCTTGAAATTTTTTTCACCCGTATAAAACCCTTGAAGGGACACATTGGGGCCATATTATATCAACTTCCCCCTTCCTTGAGAGTAGATCTTAAGCTTTTAGAAGACTTTCTCAAGATACTGCCTGAAAACTTAGATCAATCGATCGAGTTCAGGCATTCCTCCTGGCTCATTCCAGAAACGTTCTCCCTCCTGAGAAAGTTCAATATAGCCTACTGCATCATAAGTATGCCTGAGTTTCCTGAGATTATAAAGATCACCTCCAATATCAGCTACGTTCGCTTTCATGGACGGGAAGTCCTCTACGGTTCCTCTTATTCAGAAGGGCAGCTGAAGAGATGGGCAAAGCAAATAAGGGATTTTTCCCAGAAAGGGGTGGAGAGAGTTTACGTATATTTCAACAATGACTACAATGCCTATGCGGTATTTAATGCCTTAAAATTGAGAGAATTTATACAAGAGACTTAAGGAGGCTAAGATAGCTGCTTTCCCTCTCGGGTAATCCTTAATTCCCCCCGGATAACCCCTCCTATCTCCCTGTCCGTATTTAAGGGGGTGAATATGATCAATTTTTTCTCTTTCTCGTCCACTTCCTCGATAATTCCTAAAGCTAAATCCCTACCTTCTCTATCCCTCAAGGAGACCAAGCAGTTATCCAACAAGGAGCTCTCTAATCTCATATTTCTTAGTCCAATTTTCTCTCGAGATAGGGTAATTCTGTGGGCATCCTTAAAGTAATCTCTGAATTTTCTCTCCCGATAGCCTGTCCTGTGTATATAGGGCTTTTGTCCCACTTCGGATGGCACAGGCACTTTAAAAATGAGGGGAGTTCTCATTCCCTTGAAGGCGAGGATGATATGCTCCAATTCATCCTTTTTTTCTAAGGCTAAAATTAGGTGAGGGTGAACTATATCAATTTTGCATATCTTTAATACTTTTCCCGCTCCTCCCTTTATCATGCCCGTAGTATCTATTATCACTTTCTCTGCCTTTTGTTTTGCGATATCGCAGATTATTTTGGTGCCGGTGAGCATAGGAAGGAGATTGCCGAAAGGAGAGGTAGTTCCTACGAAATACATATCTCTTACCGGGATCTTCCTCCATCCACTAAATTTTCCTTCCAGAAGGCCCCAGGCTATCGTAGTAGGGGGTCCTATATGAGACTGGCCAACATCGGCATCCACCACCGCTACCTTAAATTTGTCAAAGAGTAAATTCATCAAATCCTCTATCAAAGTGGTCTTTCCGGTATCCGGCCCGCCTATGACCATTATCACTTGATTTTGTGGTTCTAACAGTTTCTCCCTTACTTTCTCATTTAGCGAGAATCTCAGCATAGCTCAACTTATATATACCGCTTATTGATCTTTACGTATTTCTCGGTTAAATCGCATCCCCAGAAGGTAGCCTTGCATTCTCCCTGATTTAAATGGATGCTTATCTTCACCTCATCCTTGCTTAGAACCTCTCTCAATTTTTCCTCCTCCGCACCTATCCCTTCTCCTGCCTTTACTACGGGGAATCCATCAAAATAGACATCTACCTTGTGGGGATTTATCTTTGTATGAGCCGCTCCTAAGGCAGCAATCACCCTGCCCCAGTTGGGAGAACTCCCAGCTATGGCCGCCTTTACCAAGGGGGAGGTGGCCACCGCCCTGCCTATCCTTCGGGCATCCTTTTGGAAAGGGGCTCCATTTACCTCTACTTCTACAAGT
>CAYSEE010000029.1:0-8561 GCA_964429955.1 uncultured Clostridia bacterium
AAGCGACCGTTCCAAAACACCGAGGGAAAGGAGCAACAATAAAAATGCCGAATCCAGGTTTATAAATTCCTATGAATCAAGAAAACGATGCTTGAGGGAAGAAAGGATTATAATCTGGGCAGGTAAGTTTTCAACGGTTAGCTCAAGATACTTGAGAGAGACATTCCTTCGGAGTTGATACCTCAAGAATATCTCTAAAATAAGCTCAATCCAAAACTAAGGACTTTATTTGGTCGGGGCGACCGGATTCGAACCGGTGACCTCTTGCGCCCCATGCAAGTGCGCTAAACCAGGCTGCGCTACGCCCCGCCATTTATCTCATTCAATCCAACATCTTCAGTATTTCCTCTAATTCCCTCTTCACCATCGCAAGACTAAGACGATCCTTTCCCTCTCTTCTCTCCTTTTCTAACTCTTCACGTGCTCCTTTAATGGTAAATTTATTCTGATACAAAAGGTCTTTTATTCGCAAGATTACCTTAATGTCCTCTTTTCGATAGCGCCTGTGTCCTCCTCGACTTTTTTGAGGACGAAGTTCTTTAAATTTGCTTTCCCAAAAACGTAGGACATAAGGGGGCAGACCGGTAATTTCGCTTGCCTCTCCTATGGAAAAAAATAGCTTCTTCGAGGGGATATCGATTTTATCCTCTTTGTCCATCCCTCTTTCTCTCATTCCCCTGCCGGGAGACAGGAAAATTTTTCCTGCCTCCCCCAAGTAATCCCCTAACTCACTGCGTTTCTTAAGCTCTTTCCAGCTTCAAACTTGGGAACATCTTTGGCTGGAATCTGAATCTCCTCGCCAGTTTGAGGATTTCTCCCCCGACGTCCTTTCCTTCTCATCACCTTGAAACTCCCAAATCCGACCAAGGTTACCTTCTCTCCCCGGGCTAAGGAATTGGTAATGGTAGAGATCAATGTATCCAACGCTTTCCCCACCACCCTCTTTGTTAGCCCTGTCCGATTAGCTACCTCCTCTACTAATTCAGCCTTATTCATCTTCCACCTCCTTTATGGGTTAATAGTCCATTGTTATGCAATGTCTTTTCCTCTCGTAAGAAACCTTCAGCATTTGCTCCTCTTTCCCAATCTCCTTTCCTCTCCTCTTAAGAGTCGAGCTATGTTAGATCGATGTCTAAACAATACACACCCTGCCACTATCCCGGTCAGGACAAAATACCACAATCTATAATCTTTTATCCAGAGCAAAACAAAAAGAGGAAGACTTACCGCTGCTATCATCGAACCTAAGGAGACATATCGAGTAAAAGATACAATAAGTACCATTACCCCAAGGGAGAATATAAAGGGAAAAGGGATGAGAATTAAAAATACCCCCGCCGACGTAGCCACTCCCTTTCCACCTTTAAACTTCAAAAAAATAGGCCAATTATGTCCTACTATGGATGAAAGCCCGGCTAACCCACCAGCAACTTGAGAATTAATACCCACAAAGGGTGCTAATAGAAATCCCATATATACACTTGCTATTCCTTTTCCCATATCTCCCGCTAATACCCCTATGGCCGGGAGAAATCCCAAAGAACGTAAAACATTAGTTGTGCCGATGTTGCCACTACCAAAATTTCTTATATCTATTCCCTTTTGTATCTTTCCCATTAAATAACCACAGGGAATAGAGCCTAAAAGATAGCTCGAAAGCAACATCAAGAAAAGGAGAATCACTTTTCACTTCCAAAGTTCTTCTTTAATTTTTCCTTCACCTTTTCTTCAATAAAGTCCCTTAGCATCACTCCTTCATCGTCCTGAGGGGGGAAAAGCTGATTAATTTCCTTCTTTTCCCTTTTTTCCTCCTCTTTTTCCCTCTTCCTTAACTGACGCATGCTCAACCTGATCCGTCTTTTTTCCTCATCGATCTCTATAATCTGTGCCTTTATTTCATCTCCTACTGAGGCAATTTTGGAGGGATGAGGAACATACTCTTCATCCAATTCAGAAACATGAATAAATCCATCTATTCCAGGAGCTAAATTTACAAAGACTCCAAAATCGGTTATTTCCTCAACTTTGCCAGAAATTACATCCCCTACTTTATGTTCTCGCAATAGCTCCTCCCAGGGATCGGGCTTAACTTGTTTTAGACCTAAAGCCATTCTTTTCTCTTTGGCATCAATAGAGAGTATTTTTACCTTTACCCTTTCTCCCTCCCTGAGAACCTCTCCTGGATGTCCTATACGTCTATCCCAGGAAAAATCAGAAATGTGGATTAAACCCTCTAACCCCTCCTCGATCTCCACAAAAGCTCCAAAATCCGTAAGATGGGTAACTGTTCCCTCTATTTGCGAGCCTACGGAATATTTTTTCTCAACTTGCGTCCAGGGATTTGGCTTGGTCTGCTTTAACCCCAAGGAGATCTTTCCCTTTTCCTTGTTTAATTTTAATACCTTCACCTTTATCTTATCGCCTACGGAAACTATCTGGTTAGGATCTCTTACCCATCCCCAGGAAAGATTTTCTGGATGAATTAAGCCATCAATCCCTCCCAGGTCCACAAACACACCAAACTTAGTTATTGAATTCACCTTACCTGTCACTACTTTTCCTTCTTCTAAATTAGACAGAGCTTCTTCCTTTCTCTTCTCCCTTTCCTCTAAGAGCAAAAACTTTCGGGATAGAACTATGTTCTTTGATTTCTTTTCCAGCTCGATAACCCTGACCAATAGCTCTTTCCCGAGAAATTTCTTTAAATCATTTTTTCTCTTTAAACTTACATGAGAGGCAGGAATAAAGGCCTTCAACGACCCTAAGCTCGCCAATAATCCCCCTTTTACTATTTTCTCCACTTTCACCGCTATAGGCTTCCTTTCCCTGAAAGCCCGACTAAACTTCTCCCAATCCAAACGAAAATCCGCCTCTTTTTTGGAAAGTAAAATACGTCCCCCTTCATTTTTCTGCACAACATAAACGTTCATTACCTCTCCCACCTGAGGAGGGTTACTTTTAGATGAGGAGAACATTTCCCAGGGCATAAATCCCTCGGACTTTGTCCCTATATCCAATAAAATCCCTCCCTTGTTTACGTGCACAACCTTGGCCCTTATTATTTCCCCCTCTCTTACCGGATGAGGACCCTTGTATTCCTGAACAAGTTCTGAGAAACTTTTCTCCATCTCCCCATCTTTGGTCTTCTCAACCACGTTCTCCTTCGTCACCTCATCAACTGTCTTATCCTTATCCAAACTTCTCTCCCCTTTTAAATCAGCCACCTCAACTTCCCCCCTCTACTTAATTATATTCGGTGTTTTTTCTGTTACCCTCTCCTCGATGTTTTGGAATGCTCACTTTTATCCAAAACATTCTCGGCGGAGAGCTTAATAATCTTAATAGGTCGCCAAATCTGGAATTATTTACGTTAGGACTCAATGGATAAAAGCCTATCCTTCACCTTCTCTATCAGCTCCTTAGGAGTGGAAGTACCCCCCATAATACCCACCGTCTTTACACCCTTCCATTCCTTTAGCCTTAAATCCTCTTCCCCTTCTATGAACTGAGCCTTAACCTTCAGGTTCTGGCATATTCTAAACAACTGGTAGGTGTTGGAGCTACTATATCCACCCACTATTATCATTGCCTCAACCCTTTTAACCAGCTCCTTAAGCGCCTGTTGTCTGTCCCTTATTACTCTACATATAGTATTAAAGACCCTGCATTCCTCTCCTTTCTCCATTAAATTTTTCACAATATTTCTAAAATTGTCAAGACTTTCCGTAGTTTGAACTACCACCCCTATCTTCTTTGCATAAGGAACGTTCTTTGCCTCATCAGGATTTTTAACTACATAGACCCGCTTTTCTTTTATACTTGCCATCACCCCTTTTATCTCGGGATGTGTATCTAAGCCAACCACCACTATTTGATAGGACTGCTTGGATAAAAGAGTTGCTATCTTCCTCAGTTTTAAAACATAAGGGCACGTAGCATCTACCACCTTTAGACCTTCTTTTTTCATCCTTTCTATTAGAGAGGGGTCCGCCCCATGGGATCTTATAATCACTGTCCCTTCTTTAATCTGAGAAGGATCAGAAACAGACTCAACTCCCTTCCTCTTCAAATCCTCCACCACATAAGGGTTATGAATTAACTCCCCGAGAGTATAAACCTTTTCTCCGTTCTTTAACTCATCATAAGTTAATTTTAAAGCCCTTTTTACCCCAAAACAAAAGCCAATTTCAGAGGGAAGATATACCTTCACCTTAACGTCCTATTCCTCCGATATCCCTAAGCTTACCATTCTCCTCTCCAGCTCCTTATGTAGCCTGTCCACATACTCATCGGCATTCTTTTCCGGGGTGAAGGTTTCTACTTTTAAAGGTCTTCCTATCCGCACCCTTATCTTAGCCAATTTGACCATTCTTTTTCCTTTTGGTAGAGCTTTATCCGTTCCCTTAATTATAATGGGCACCAGTGGTGCTCCTGTCTTAAAGGCTATCTTAGCCGCTCCTTTTCGCAGTGACCTAAGTTTTCCCTTCTCGCTGCGTGTGCCTTCCGGAAAAAGAGCTAAAATTTTCCCTTCTCTTATAAGACTTAGGGCTTTCTCATAAGATGAACGATCTAATCTACCTCGCTTAAGTGGAAAAGCTCCCAATTTAGTTATTAACAGACGGAAGAAAAAATTTTCAAAAAGTTCCCTCTTTGCCATAAAATTCAGCTTGCGCGGGGTAAGAAGTCCCAGGACAATAGGGTCAAGATAGCTTAAATGATTGGAAGCAAGGATTACTCCACCTTTTAAAGGGATATTTTCTCTTCCGTAAATTCTCAATCCGAAAAAGACCTTAAAAATTACCAGGGCTAATATCCATAAAAGGCGGTACCAAAGAGGTGTCTCCTTCATTTAACAAAGTTTTTCCCTCGCTACCTCTAATATTTTTTCCACCGTCTCAGGAATGCTCAAGCAAGTGTTATCTATGACTATCGCTCCCTTAGCTTTTCTTAAAGGGGATATTTCCCTGTGAGTATCTATCCTATCTCGGGTAAAGAGCTCAGCTTTCACTTTTTCCCTTTCTAAAAATAAGCCTTTCTGCCTTCTCTCTTCCCATCTTCTTCTCACTCTTTCCTCAAAAGAGGCTATGAGGTATACCTTAACCTCAGCCTCTGGGAAGACCACTGTCCCTATATCCCTTCCCTCGGCTACTATACCTCCATTCCTTCCTATCTTTCTTTGTTGAGCAACCAAACTCTTTCGTACTTCCTCTATCCTTGAAACTATGGAGACATATTTATCGACCTCTGGAGAGCGAATTAAGGAGGTTACATCCTCCCCATCTAAGTATACCTTAACCCCTCCCTCGGGATGAGAATCCAAAGAAATTTTACTCTCCTTGGCCAATTGGGAAAGGGCCTTTTCATCCTCTATGTCTATTTTCTCTCTTAAAGCCTTCCAGGTCAAGGCTCTATACATAGCCCCCGTATCCAGATATAAGTAGCCCAAGCTTTTTGCCACAAGATAAGCAGCCGTGCTTTTCCCTGAGGCAGCTGGTCCATCGATAGCGATAATGGGACCTCTATTATGTTGAGGAAAGAATTGTTCGGAAGTTTTTGATAAATTCCTCATTTTGTTCCCTTGTCCCGATGGTCACTCTTATATACTGAGGAAGATTATATCCCTCCATTCCCCTCACGATTATTCCTCTTTTAAGAAGTCCTTCTTCGATGTCCTTTGCTCGCTTACCTACCTTGATTAAGATGAAATTAGCCTGTGTGGGAACAAAAGAAAGTCCTAACTCCCTCAAACGAGGGTAAAGAAACCTTTTTTCCTCTTTAATTAATTTCCTGCTTCTTTTTACCTGGTTCTCATCCTTTAAGCTGGCTAAAGCGGCTACCTGAGCTAAGGAATTTACATTAAAAGGCGGGCGGGCTCTGTTAAGTATATCAATAATTTCCCTTTTGGCAACTCCGTACCCTATTCTTAACCCGGCTAAGCCATAAATCTTGGAAAAAGTCCGCAAGACGATGACATTTCTTCTCTCTCTCACAAAATCTATCGTTCGGGGATAATCAACATCTTCCACATATTCACAATAAGCCTCATCAAAGATCACCAGAATTTGAGGAGGAAGATCCCTTAGGAATTGTTCTACTTGTTTACTCTTCACAATGGTTCCGGTGGGATTGTTGGGATTGGCGATAAAGATAAGCCTTGTCCTTGAGCTAATGGCTTTCTTCATCCCGTCCAGATCTAATCTGAAATTTTTTAAGGGCACGGGGACAACTTTTCCCTGATTGAGCTCTGTATCTATTTTGTACATTAAAAAGGAAGGATCCCCTGTTATTACCTCTTCCCCTTTTCGAAGGGCTATGCGAACAATAAGGGAAACGATTTCATCTGAACCATTTCCCAAAATTATATTATCCTCCCTCACTCCCAATTTCTCCGAGAGGGCCTTTTTCAAGTAATAACCTTCTCCATCGGGATAAAGATTAACTCTTAAGGCGAACCTTTTAATGGCCTGGATCGCCTCAGGGGAAGGACCCAGGGGATTTTCATTGGAGGCGAGCTTGATTACCTTTTTTAACCCGAGCTTTCTCTTTACCTCTTCAATGGGCCTACCCGGAGGATAAGGTTTAATCTTCAAAATATGAGGTAAAACCGGAATTTGAGAAGATTCCGCTAAAGGCATTTACAGCACCGCTCCTTCACTGGATGAGCTCACTAATTGACCGTAGCGGGCTAAATAGCCCTCTTTTACTTTAGGGGAAGGCCTTTCCCAGCTTTCCCTTCTTTTATCAAGCTCCTCCTGGGACAAATTTACCTCCAATCTCCTTTCAGGAATGTCGATCAGTATCTCATCTTCATCTCTTAAAAGGGCGATGGGGCCTCCTTCTGCCGCCTCGGGAGAGATATGGCCAATACAAGGACCTCTGGTCCCTCCAGAAAAACGTCCATCGGTGATTAAAGCTACCGACTCGGCTAACCCCATCCCCACCACCGCTGAGGTAGGAGAAAGCATCTCCCTCATTCCCGGACCTCCCTTGGGGCCTTCGTAACGGATGACGATGACCTCGCCTTCCCTTATCTTTCTCTCGTAAATAGCCTTTATAGCCTCCTCTTCGCTGTCAAAAACTCTTGCTTTTCCCCTGAATTTTTTCATCTTTTCACTTACGGCTGATTGCTTTACCACCGCTCCTTGAGGAGCAAGGGAACCATAAAGGACGGCTATTCCGCCTTCAAGGTGATAAGGATTGGATAAATCCCTTATTACATCTCTATCAAAAACCTCCCCCTCTTGGGCAATCTGCTTCAAGGACTTTCCTGACACTGTGATATGATCGGACACTTCCTCCCTGAGCCTGTTTAAAACACCAGGGATTCCCCCCGCCCATTCCAAATCCTCCATAAAATAATCGCCTCCCGGGCGGAGGCTAACTAAATGAGGAGTCCGCTTACCTATCTCATCAAATAGGGAAAGGGATAGCTTTATTTTGGCTTCATGGGCAATGGCCAAAAGATGCAAGATGGTATTAGTAGAGCCTCCTAAGGCCATATCCACTCGTATGGCATCCTCGAAGGCCTCCTTAGTTAATATATCTCGAGGAAGAAGTTGCTGATTAATTAGCTCTACGACTCTCTTTCCGCTCTCATAAGCAATTCTCCTTTTTTTCCCCGAAACAGCTAAGGATGTGCCACACCCGGGCAAGCTCATCCCTAAAACCTCTGTAAGGCAATTCATAGTATTCGCCGTGTATAAGCCCTGGCAAGAGCCTGCTCCTGGACAAGCCTCCATTTCTAAGGACCGAAGTTCCTCTTCACTTATCTCTCCCTTCTTAAACCTGCCTACTACCTCGAAGGAATCCCTCACATAGGAAAGCCTCTTTCCCTTAAATCTTCCTGAGAGCATAGGGCCAGCTGTAACCACAATGGCCGGAATATTAAGACGAGCAGCAGCCATCAACATCCCTGGGGTTATCTTATCACAACTGGTAAGCAAAACCAAACCGTCGAAGCAATGAGCTTGAGCAATAGATTCAATGGAATCGGCAATTAATTCTCGCGAAGGAAGGGAATACTTCATCCCAAGATGTCCCATAGCAATTCCATCGCAGATAGCTGGTATCCCGAAAACAAAGGGAAGACCACCCCCCGCTTCCACGCCCCTTTCTATCCATCTTTCCAGGTCCCGCATTTGGATGTGGCCGGGAACTATATCGCTAAAAGCGGAGGCGATACCTACAAAAGGCTTTTCCAAAGCCCTTCTGGTTACACCGGTGCTATAAAGCAGGGCCCGATGCGGAGTTCGCTCTACACCTTTCTTTACTTTATCGCTTCGCATAATTTTCCCTTCAAGATACGCCTCGCTACGCTCGGCAAAGGGTTCGAGGTTTCAAGGAGTCAAGGGTTCGAGGGTTTCTTCTCCAGGGAATTGATCAATGCCTTGAGCATTCTTTCCACCTCTTTCCCTGATTCTAAAATTTCCTCCCCTTCTTTCTTCTTTATATAGCCCAGATCTACAGCCAGTAATAGTTGAGTTTCCAATTGGCACCAGCAAGATATTTGAGGGGGGACACATCCCCCACGGGCGCTCTTCGCTGCTCCCCCCTATTAAGAT
>CAYSEE010000030.1:0-8490 GCA_964429955.1 uncultured Clostridia bacterium
TAGAAGTAGAACCCAAAGCGACCGTTCCAAAACACCGAGGAAAAGGAGCAACAATGAAAATGCCGAATCCGGGATTATATGATTGTTAGAGTAAACAAGGTAATGAGTTTCCGAAGGGGATTAGGTTGTTATAGAGTGACTATCTCCTCCCTCTCCAAGGAGGCGTCGGCGGCTAAGGTAAGCTCGAGAGTTTTTAAGGCATCGGAGTAAGGGGACTTAATTTTTGTCGGATCATCCTCTTTTACCGCCTCAATAAAGGCTTGATTTTCCTCTTGATAAGGATCTCGAGCTACCCTTATTTCCTCTTCCCTCTCTCCATTAATTCTGAGAAGATGGGAAGAAAGAAAAAGATTAATTTCTATATCCTTGCCAATGAGATCGATCCCCCAATTTCCCTTTCGTCGAAGAAGGCAGGTAGAGGAAATGGTTCCTATGGTCCCACTTTTAAAGTGAAGGCTCACACAAGAGGCGTCATCCACGTTGCAGTTCTCCACATTGTTCATCAAACCCTGAGACCTTTGAGCATAAAGTTTATCCACCTCTCCGGCAAAATATCTTGCTAGATCAAAGATGTGGGTAGTCTGTTCCACTATTTGTCCGCCTGATTCATTCTTCTTCTTCCACCAACGGGCATAAGGCATAGAGGAGAGATAATATCCCAGAAGAAGGGCAATCTTTTTATCACCCACCTCCGCCTTAGCCCTATTTACGATATCTGAATATCTGTATACATATCCAACGCTCGAGATAATCCCTGTCTTTTTGATAATCTCGTTAATCTGGCGAGCTTTCTCTAAGCTTAAGGTGATGGGCTTTTCTATGAATAAATTTATTCCCCTTTCAGCAGCTAAGATTTCCTGATCGGTATGAGCAAAAGGAGGAAGACAAATGTATACCGCATCTAAATCTTCCTTGTCCAGCATCTCATAATGATTGGTATAAAACTTACCTCCGTATCTGGCGGCTACCTCCTGTGCTCTTTCCTTTATCACATCACAAAAAGATACCAATTGTGCATCTTTTATTCTGCTCAACTTCTCCAAATGACGATTGGCTATTCTCCCTGTCCCGATAAATCCAATCCTCACCTTCATTCTTTCCTCCTCTTTACTTCATAGGTGGCATACAAAAGGAAACGCCGGGAATAAACTCAGAATTTAATATACCAAATATCTTAATTTTATCAAGCATAAATTGACACACTTTAAAAGATGGATTAAGATGGGGAAAAATTCCATAATTGAGGGGAAAAAATGGACAAAGGAAAAATTGAGGCAGCAGTGAGATTGTTCTTGGAGGGAATAGGGGAAAATCCGAATAGACCAGCGATAAGAGAAACTCCACAGCGTGTAGCCAGGATGTGTGAGGACATTTTTGGGGGAATAGGAAAAAACCCTGAAGAGAAGTTGACCGTCCTCAAGGGGGAGAAACACGATGAAATAATTCTTTTAAGGAATATTCCCCTATATTCCATCTGTGAACATCATCTCTTGCCCTTCCTGGGAAGAGCTCATGTTGCTTATATCCCAAAGGGGGGAAGAGTGGTTGGTCTAAGCAAGATAGCTCGGGTAGTCGATATTTTGAGCAGAAGACTTCAACTGCAGGAAAGATTGACCACTCAGATAGCCGATGTAATAAATCACACCCTGGAGCCAAGAGGAGTTATGGTGATGATAGAAGCTGAACATCTGTGTATGTCTATAAGAGGAGTGAAGAAGCCAGGAACAAAAACAGTTACCTCCGTGGTAAGGGGAATATTTCGAGAAAATCCAGCCACCCGTATGGAAGCAATAGCTCTTATAAGGGGCGAGGGGTAAGAAGATTTAAAACGAGCTTTTCCATAGCGGAATTGGGATCTTCCCTTCCCGTCTTAATGGATATCTCTGTCTCTAATAAGCGCTCGTAACCTTTAATTAATTCGCGAAGAGTGAACTTCTTGGCTGCCTGAATATACTCGGCGGCTATATCCTGGTAAAACTTAGGATAAAACTTCTTTTGGCTAAATATAATAGGGCAGGCCTGGTAAGGGGAGATGCTTTTCTCCTTTTCCTTAAGCCTTAATAATATCCTTATCTCCCGGACGATCAAAGAGTGAACCTTCAAGGGATCTTCTCCTTCTTCCCCTAACTGAGAGAGAATGAAGAACGCCTTAGCAAGATCTTTCTCCCTGATCGCCTTGGTTAAGCCAAATACTCCTTCCCCTTTACCTTCCCCTGCTACCTTTCTTACTTCCTCTACTCCTACAAGCTGGTCAGGGTGGACAAATATAGCCAGTTTCTCTATCTCATTGTCCAGGGAATGAAGGTCATTCCCTATTTTCTCCAAAAGGTAAACTGCCGCCTCAAGGGCGATTTTTTTTCCTTTCTTTTCTACTCTTTCCCTTATCCAGGTTAACGCCTCCTCATCCCACAAGGGACGAAAAGAGACGACCTTACCTCTTTCAAGGAAAAGAGAATAAAATTTTGTTCTTTTATCCAGCTTTTTCGCTGTGCAGACTAAACAGGTACTTTTCACGGGTCTGTCCAGGTACTCACCGATAGCTTTTTGAGCCTTTCTTGCGAGCTTATCTATTTCCTTTATTACTACTAATCGCCATCTCCCTTTAAAGGGAAGAATGCTGAGGGATTCCATAATCTGAATATCCGATATCTCTGCAGCAGGTAATACCTCATAGTTGAAATCCTCGTATTCTGGAGAAATGACTTTCCCCTTGAGCATCTTAAGCGCTTCTTCCTTGAGATAATCCTCTTCTCCTTCAAATAGGTAAACGGGGGCGATTTTCCCCTTTTCCACTTCTCTAACAAATTTATTATAATTCATCGTTTGCCCTTTGGGAAAATATACCCGATCGCCTTATAAATTAACTTAGCTGCCAAAAAATCAGGAGCTATATTTCCTTCCAGGGGTGAGAGTTCCACCACGTCCATTCCCACAACCCTTTTATTTTGAGCAAGATAGCGAAGAATAGTTAGAATCTGGTACCATCCCAATCCTCCCGGCTCAGGTGTCCCTACCGCTGGCATAATGGAAGGATCAAGAACATCAAGATCTATGGTTAAATAGACCTCACCGGATAGATGGTGCAGGATGAGATTTCTCCAGTCCTTCCCCTGTAGGATATCCCAGGCGGTGATTATCTTAAGGGACCTATCTTTAATATACTCTGCCTCTTCCTTGCTCAGGCTACGAATTCCCAGACCGAGGAAGGGAGAATATTCCTCCACCCTTCGCATTACACAGGCGTGGTTGTAAAAAGAGTCCTGATAGGAATCTCTAAGGTCGGCGTGGGCATCTAATTGCAATACGGAAAGATCAGGATAAAACTCAACGAAGGCTTTCACCGCTCCTACAGTAATGCTATGCTCTCCCCCCAGAATAACGGGAAACTTACGAGAGGAAAGGCTTAGCTTGATACGATGATAAACCTCCTCCATCATAGCCTCTGGGGGAAGGGACACATCCTTTATCTTGGGAGCTGTATAGATGCCCACCCTGTAAGGCTCCCCTTCCAGTTCCTCATCGTAAAGCTCCATATTCTGAGAGGCCTTGATGATGGCCTCTGGCCCCATTCCCGTCCCCCTTCTATAGGTGACAGTAGCCTCATAGGGAACGGGGATGATCTCCACCCGGGAGCCTTCCTGTCCGGAAAACTCAAGAGGTAAATCTCCAAAGTTATAGCGAATTTTTCCCATCTTACCCCACAAATACTGCCGCTGCTATCACTGTGGTCCATAAGCCGTTCTTATCCCCTAAGGCTGATTGAGTTATGTTTGTGGTCTTTACGATCTCCCCGCTTATTTTCCATATCTCCTTCTTCTCATCATAACTGCTATCCGGGTTAAACTTCACCCCCAGTATCGTAGCCAGCATAGAGGCGGCTAAGTCCTCTGCATATTCCCCTGCTTTCTCCTCCTTTTCCCCAAAGCTGGCATGTTCGGATAGGTAGCCGTAGTGGTCCTTCCTCCTGGGTATAGCTAATCCTATAGAGGCAGAGATCAATCGATGAGGCTCATTGGTGGCGTTTTCAGCCATTACGCAGTATACTATTTGCCCTGGAGAAAGAAGCTTCCTTCCCTCTTCTCGTCGAATAAGCTTACATCCAGGAGGATAAATACTGGAGACGTGAACTATATTGTACTCGGCTAGTCCCGCGTTCCTCAGGGCGTCCTCAAAGGAAGCTAACTTCTCCTTGTTTTTTCCTACCCCTTTGGTTAAAAACACCTTTTTGGGAAGCATTTCCCCCTTCTCCCTTAAAATTTTTGCCCTATTTTATTTACTTTTGAGACTCTGTCAACGGTCCTTAACCTCGGCCTCGGGTTTTCTCCTTATGAAATAGACGAGGAGATAAACGAAGGGGGTGTCAAGAAGAGCAATGCATATCTTAACGAAATATTGCCCAAGGATTAAGGGAAGGATGGGCACAACTCCGTAAAAGGCAAGAAAGATAAATAGGCAGGTATCTATTGCCTGGGAGGCAATAGTGGAAGCGTTGTTTCTTAACCAGAGATGCCTTTCCCTTGTAACCTTTCTCCAGAAGTTAAAGGCCCAGACGTCGTGATACTGACTGACCAGATAAGCGATCAGGCTGGCTATGGTTATCCGGGTAGCCCCTCTTGTCATTCCCAGAACCGTGGTAAAGGCCTTCTCATCTTTCCAGAAAGGGGCGGAGGGCATGAGAATGGCGAGCCAGATAAGCAAGAGGACCACTCCCAAGGTTAAGAAGCCAGCGAAGACTAATTGATTGGCGTAATTTTTCCCCCAGATTTCTTCCACGGTGTCGGTAATAACAAAGGTTATGGCATAAGCTAATACACCAGCCGGAACATAAATTTCCCATAAGGCTATGATCTTGTTGGTCAGTATTTCCGAGATGACCAATGAGCCTATAAAAATACTGGACAAAATGAGAAAAGGACGCCACCTCTGCTCAAACACTTTCATCCTCCAGGTTTATCTTTTGCAGGCTGTTTATTATCTCCTTACCCAAAAATAGCTTTGCTATGCGGGCGAACTTTTGTGGAGAATCGCTGACAAAAAAATAATGATGTGGAGGAGAACTGCTCTCTCTCTGGATATTTTTCCCCTGAAGGATTTTCTTCACCTCTTTGGCTACTTCTTGAGCGGAATCCACCAGGATTACCCCTTTACCTGTCACTCTCTGAAAGACATCCTTCAAAAGAGGATAATGTGTGCATCCTAAAATAAGGGTGTCTATCCCCTGTCTCAGCAAGGGCTTAAGATAAAAAGAGACTACATCATAAGTAGTTTTGTTTCTTAACCATCCCTCTTCCACTAAGGGAACCAACAAGGGACAGCTCTTGCTTACTACCTTTATTCCGGGGTCAAGGGATTTAATGAACCTGGAATAGGCGCGACTATTTATGGTAGCCTTAGTCCCTATTATCCCAATTATTCTGTTTCGGGTGACTTTCACTCCTTTTCTTGCGCCAGGTTTTAAAACTCCAATTAAGGGAAGAGGTGAATTTTGCCGTAGAGCTTCCAGGCTAAGGGCAGAGACAGTATTACAGGCTACCACAATTAACTTCACATCTTGTCTGAGGAAAAACCGAAGAGCCTGAGAGGAAAAATTAGTAATAGTTTCAGGAGACTTGTTGCCATAGGGAAGCCGTGCTGTATCACCCAGATACACTATTTTCTCGTGGGGAAGAAGCTTCATTATCTCCCGGGCAACCGTAAGTCCTCCCACTCCTGAATCGAAGATGCCAACCCCCTTCTCTTTCAATTCAAAATTTCCTCTCACCTTATAATATCTGTATTTTTGCTTAGGGGTTCTCTTATGTCAATATGGCCAGCCAGCGTCTCTCTTGGCTGGCCCTGGATTAATATTTGCACCCGAGATTGAGAGGGAAAGTTAGCAAGAAGAGTATCGACTATAGAATATACAGTAAGTAATTCTCCTGTACTTCCTCCCGGATGTTTTTCCTTCAACGAAGAGGAAAAATCCACATAAATGCAGTCACCCCTTATATAAAGAGCCCTTACCTCCGTTTGAGAAGGAAGGGTTGGAAAAAGAGAGGAATTAGTCGGTCCTTTAATTAACTCCTCCAATATCAACTTTGCCTCTTTGGTTGGCTCTGACGAGGCGATAATCTTTCTTTTCTCGGAAGAGAGGTAATTTCCCTCAGAAGCGGAAAAATA
Source organism: uncultured Clostridia bacterium (assembly GCA_964429955.1). GTDB lineage: Bacteria > Aerophobota > Aerophobia > Aerophobales > B47-G16 > CAYSEE01. The sequence goes on from CAYSEE010000030.1 coordinate 6,160, forward strand.
AAGCTTCACTTCTTTTACTTCAGGAGCAGGAGGAGGAGGCTTGGTGATCCATTCCTTAATTTGATATCCCTTTTCGTGAATTAAAGGGGCACATACGATCCCCGCTATAAAAATAGCCACTCCCACCACCACATAGATTAACAGATGTTTCTTCATTTATTTAGCTTCTCGTTATAACTATGGATATAATTTCTTAACCCATTGAAAATTCCCAGAGCAATCTTTGTTCTGAAGCTGTCCTTCTTAAGCTCTTTCTCCTCCCAGGGGTTGGAAATAAACCCCACTTCTATTAAGCACGCTGGCATAGCCACCCCCCTCAAGACATAAAATCGAGCTGATTTTACTCCCCTATCCTCTAAACCAGTGCTTTTGGATAGCTCTCTCTGAATAAAGTGAGATAAATCATTGCTTTCACTCCGGTATTGATTTTGAATTAGATCCCAGAGAATCATCTTAACCTCGGGAGGGACATCGCCAGATTCGGCGACGCTATTCTCCCTTGCTGCTACCATTTCCGCTCCCTCTCCATAAGTGTACCTTGAGTTAAAAAATGTCTCCACCCCTTTAGCCTGTTTGTCAAAACCGGCATTGGCGTGGATACTCAGAAAGATATCGCCATTTAGCTGATTAGCTATCTCTGCCCTTTGATCAAGAGAGACAAATCGATCATCTTTTCGGGTTAAATAAACCTCCAATCCCATTTTTTCTCTTATTAGCTGGGATAATTTTCTGGCTATAGATAAAGTTACCTCCTTCTCTTGCAAGCCTGTAGGACCAATAGCCCCCGGGTCCCTTCCTCCGTGACCCGGGTCCAAGATTATCCGATAAATTCCTACTTTTTCCTCTTTTTTCTTGGAGGGCACTTCAGGTAAGCTAATAGAAGACTCCTCTTTTCTCAATAAATCAGCTACTAAATCCTCGCGAGACCCCCTTATATTGATTATAAGACGGGAGGGCTCTTCTAATGAGAAAATGTTGTAGGTATACTCCGGATTTGTTAGATCCAGAACAATCTTTACCACGTGCTCACTGTCTTGACTTAAGCGAACCCGCTGAACGAATTTATCCTTTATCTCAATTTCTTTTTTAGGAAAGGTAAGTTTAGCCGGGTAAAGATTGATCAATAAGCGAGGCGGATCGGACAGGTCCTTAGCTATGTAGCCGGCTTCCTTGGGCACTTGTAAGGAGATTTGGGTATAGTCAGAATAGGAATCCCAACTTACATTTTCAACCCTGTAATCTGCCAGGGCTTCTACTATACAAATAGAGAAGAGTAAAAACAATGCACACAAAAACACCGCTTTGGAGATTCTGGTCATTTTGCTCTCTTTAGACAACTTCCTTGACCGACGTTTTTTTCTTAGTCACCGGCTCTTTCCTTTTCTCAAGTCCTAACTCTTCCCTTATCTTTTTCTCCAACTCTTCCCTGAGAGCCTGATTTTTCTTATCCTTGAGAAATTCACGGGCATTTTCCTTCCCTTGTCCTATTTGGATGTCACCGTAGGAGTACCAACTGCCTGTTTTCTTGATAATTCCCGAGGCTACTCCTGCATCCAATATACTCCCTTCCTTAGAAATCCCCTCCCCGAAGATGAGGTCAAACTCAGCTGTGCGGAAAGGTGGAGCAAGTTTATTCTTGACAACGGTTACTTTAGTTCTATTACCTATCTGTTTATCCCCTTTGGTTAAGGAGGCTTTTCTCCTGATGTCCATTCTTATGGAAGCGTAAAACTTTAGCGCTCTCCCCCCGGGGGTGGTCTCAGGATTGCCAAACATAACCCCTATCTTCATTCTCAGCTGATTGATGAAAATTGTGCAAGTCTTAGAATTGCTTATAGCCGCCGTTAGTTTACGCAGGGCCTGAGACATAAGTCTGGCTTGAAGGCCTACATGAGCATCCCCCATTTCTCCTTCCAATTCAGCTTGAGGGACCAAGGCAGCCACTGAATCAATGATGATTAAATCCACTGCGTTACTGCGAACTAAAACCTCGCTTATCTCCAGAGCCTGCTCTCCGGAGTCTGGCTGAGAGATGAGAAGGTTCTCTGTATCCACCCCTAATTTTTCAGCATAGACAGGGTCTAAGGCGTGCTCAGCATCAATAAAGGCTACTATGCCCTCCCTTTTTTGCGCCTCGGCAGCGATCTGCAAGGCTAAGGTAGTTTTCCCTGAACTTTCAGGGCCAAATATCTCCACCACTCTTCCCCTTGGAACCCCTCCTATGCCCAGGGCGGTATCCAGAGCAATGCTCCCAGTAGGGATTACTTCTACATCCATCCGGGCAGCTCTTTCTCCCAGACGCATAAGGGAGCCCTTGCCAAAACGATGTTC
>CAYSEE010000031.1:0-8475 GCA_964429955.1 uncultured Clostridia bacterium
ATTCTACCTTTGTTCAGGTCGAGGGAAGACTATCCTCTGTTCTGGAGGGAGCCTCGCGTCCTGGACATTTTAAAGGAGTATGCACTGTTTTAACCAAACTTTTCAACATCGTCGATCCTGATCTAAGCTTTTTTGGAGAAAAGGACTATCAGCAAGCCTTGGTCGTGAAAAAAATGGTAAAGGACCTAAACATCCCCACCCAGGTTGTGCTCCTGCCTACGGTAAGGGAAAAAGACGGGCTGGCTATGAGCTCCCGTAACTCTTATTTTAACGATAAGGAAAGAAGAGCAGCTACCATCCTCTATAGATCCCTTAAAAAGGCAAGGGAGTGGATTGAGCAAGGGGAAAAGAATTCCTCCCAAATCATCTCTAAAATGAGAAACTTCATAGAAAAGGAACCCTTAGCCAGGGTGGATTACATCGCCGTTGTAGACTCTGAGAGTCTGGAGGAGGTAAGGAAAATTAAAAGGGGAAATATCATCGCCCTTGCTGTATACATAGGGAAGGTAAGGTTGATCGATAATATGAGGGTATAAATTAACTTGAGGAGATGATGGTGGGAAAATTAAAAATTATGGTGTCGGCAACAGAGGTCTCAGGAGATATTCACGCGGCTAATTTGGTCAGGGCTATAAGAAGGCTTTGTCCCTCCACTAACTTTATCGGCATTGGCGGAGAGAAGATGCGGGAAGCAGGTGTGGATGTAAGGGCTTTCACCGTCCATATGGGGACAATAGGCCTTTTGGAGGGAATAAAATACTATCCCTCCTTTTTAAAGATAAAGTCGATGGCGGAGAAAATCTTAAGAGAAGAACACCCCGACCTGGTGGTCTTAATAGATAGTCGTGACTTTAACTTAAGGATTGCTTACCTGGCCAACAGATTTAAAATTCCTGCCATCTATTATGTTGCTCCTCCTGTTTGGGCATGGCCCGACTGGAAGACCAAGCGTATGGCTAAAAAGCTTACCAGGGTCATTGCTATCTTTCCCTTCGAAGTTGAGATTTACGAAAGGGCTGGGGCAAATGTCGCCTTTGTGGGACATCCCTTAGTTGATTTGGCTAAGCCGAGGATGAGCAAAAAGGAAGCCTGCCGAAGGTTTGACCTTGATCCTTATAAACCCATAATTGGCCTTCTTCCGGGAAGCAGAGAACATGAGATAAATAAACTCCTTCCGATCATGCTAAGGACCGCTCATCTATTAAGAGAGAAATTAGATGGAATTCAGTTTTTGCTTCCAGTTGCTGCCTCCGTCTTCAAAAACAAGATCGTCAGAATGATAGAGGAAAGCGAAGTTCCTGTGAAGATCACGGAGGACAGCGTTTACGAGGTAATGAACATCTCTCATTTGCTCATCACCGCCTCCGGCACGGCCACCCTTGAGGCAGCCTGTTTAAATACCCCGATGATCATCGTGTATAAAGCGAACTTTTCCACCTATCTATTAGGGGAAATCTTGTTGAGATTACCTTATGTAGGTCTTCCTAATATTTTGGCCAATAAAAAAATAGTTCCCGAGTTACTGCAGTTCAAGGCTACGGCAAATCGCATCTCGGATGTAGCCTTAAAACTACTCACTGACTCAAGAAAGTTGGAAAAAATGAAGGCGAATTTGAGGAAGGTAGCACAGAGGCTTGGCAAGCCGGGTGCCATAGATCGAGCAGCCAGAGTAGTCGTGGAGGCGGCAACTTGCAAAAGAGGCGAACCTTAAAAAATGCACATTTTCATAGTGACGAATAGTCCGGGAGAATTGGCGGGCTGGGTAAGACCCGTGGTAAGGAGCCTGAAAAGAAAAAGCTCCGGATCAAAAATTATCGTGGTGATAACTCCCTGCCAGTATGCCAGTGGAAGGGAAAGGGAAATTGCCAAAAGTTTTCCAGAGGTAGATTATGTAATGGGAAAGAGCGAATACATCAAATATATCCTTTTCGGCATCAGACCCTCTGCTCTTCGTTTAAATTCACCCTATGAAGGAGTTGTGCTCTTTTTGGGGGGAGACCCGATACATGCCTTGCTTCTCTCGAAAAGATTGAGTTTACCTGCTTTCTCTTATACTCATAAATTGAGGTATAAAAGATGTTTCGAAAAATTTATGGTGCTAAACGAGGAGTTAAGAGAAAAATTTATAGAAAAGGGAGTTAGTCCAGAAAAGGTTGTGGTGGTGGGTGACATCGTAGGAGATGCGGTGCAACTTTCGATGTCCAAGGAGAAGATATACAAGCTCTTGCAGATCGATCCTAAAGATTTGTGCATTTCCATCTTTCCTGGAAGTAAGCCACATATAGTCCGCTATATGACTCCCTTCTTTCTGAGAGTTTGTGAACTAATCAAGGAGGAATTTCCTCAATCTCATTTCTTCCTGATTTTATCGCCCTTTGTCCCCAGGAAGGAGTTAATAAACTTATCTGGAGAAAAGCTAAACAGGGTATTTCAAACGAGCACGGCAAAGCTGAAGAGAAAAGGAGAAAAGTGGGAACTAATCACAGAATCGGGGTTAAAAGTCTTAGTGGTCGAGGAATATCGGTATGAAGTGATGAGCATTTCCACTATGGCTATCACCATTCCGGGCACAAATACCCATGAGCTTTCTTTTCTGGGTGTCCCGATGGTAGTGGCTGTCCCCCTGAATAAGCCCGAGGCCATACCCCTTGACGGTCTGGCAGGCTTAGTAGGAAACACACCCCTGCTGGGCAGTTCCATTAAAAGATGGATTGTGAGAAGATACACCAAGAGGGTCGAATTTACCGCTATCCCAAACAGGTGGGCGAGGAAAAATATCTTACCCGAGATAAGGGGAATAATTCAAGCAAAGGATGTGGCTGAAGAGGCAATAAGATTATTAAGAGCTCCCGAACGCCTCTACTGGATATCCTGCCAACTCAGGCAGCTTTTCCCTAAAAAAAACTCAGCGGACAAATTAGCCGAGGCGATATTGAATAAATAATTGAAGGATATAATTATATGAATACTCAGCGCCGATTAATGATGTATTTTCGTCCCTATAAAATAATCTTAATCTTAGCCGTAATTTGCACAGCTCTCATCTCATTAAGCTCCTTAATGGTTCCCTGGCTCACAGGAAAAGGCTTGATCGATAAGGTGATAGGAGAAAAAAATATTCCTCTCTTAAACCTGGTTGCCCTGGGATTTATAGGACTGGTCGTTGTGAAGGGGGTCTTTTCCTATCTTCAAACTTACTTAACATCGTTCATCGGCTATAAGATAGTTATGGATATGCGCAATCAAATATTTCAACATCTACAAAGACTTTCCTTAAGCTTTTACAAAAGAAGACGCGCAGGGGAGATTATGTCCCGATTGATAAGTGACACCAATGTGCTTCAAAATGCCCTTGTGGAAAACATAATGAGACTTATCCTAAATATCCTTCTTGTCATAGGGGTCTTGATATTTATTTTTTACATACATTGGCGCCTTTCACTCCTCACTTTGTTCACACTTCCCCTTCTCATCTTTACACTTGGAAAACTTGGCTCTCGAATAAAAAAATTCAGCAATTTAGTTCAGATGAAGATAGCCGATATTTCCTCCATCATCCAGGAGACAATAGGAGGAATTGAGGTAATAAAATCCTTTGCCACAGAAAAACAGGAAGTGGAGAGATTTCAAACCTACAATGTCCAGAATTTTCACCTGAATATGAAGAGAACTCGGTTGGTTGCCATCCTTCCACCCTTAATGGAGATCTTAACTACTGTAGGTCTGAGTGCGATCTTATGGTACGGAGGATTAGAGGTGATAAATGGAAATTTAACCATAGGAGAACTTGTCGCCTTTTTAGGATATGTAGCATTAGCCGTCAATCCCTTAAACAAGATAGGCAAAAATTATAGTCGATATCAACAAGCCTTAGCCTCCGCGGAGAGAATGTTTGAAATATTAGATACGGAGCCCGAGATAAAAGAATCGCCTAAAGCAATAGAGATGCCACGTATAAATGGCTATATCCGGTTCAGAAATGTTTCATTTAGCTATGACGACAAGGAATTAGTCCTGAAAGACATCGACCTGGATTTAAGGCCCGGGGAAAAGATCGCACTGGTCGGACGAAGTGGAGTGGGCAAGACGACCTTAGTTAGTCTCATACCTCGTTTTTATGATCCTACATCTGGGTCTATTACCATAGATGGACATAACATAAGGAATGTAAAACTTATGAGCTTAAGAAAACAGATAGGCATTGTATCGCAGGAAACATTTCTCTTTAACGGAACCATCAAGGATAACATTGCCTACGGGAAGATGGAGGCAACCGATGAAGAGATCGTAGATGCAGCTAAAAAGGCCAATGCTCATAATTTTATTATGTCTCTGGAAAAAGGTTATGATACTCCGGTGGGTGAAAGGGGGGTAAAACTTTCCGGAGGACAAAGACAACGTATCGCCATAGCCAGAGCCATTCTTCGAGACCCTCGTATACTCATCCTCGATGAGGCTACCTCTGCCGTGGATGCGGAATCCGAAGCCTTAATTCAAGATGCCCTGGAAAAACTGATGAAGGATAGAACTACTATTATCATTGCCCACAGGTTATCTACTATTTTAAGAGCCGATAAGATAATAGTGCTTGACGAAAGAAAGATTAAGGAGACAGGTTCCCATCAGGAGCTTTTGGCTAAAAATGGGCTATATGCAAGGCTATATAAAAGTCAATTTGAAATGGATAAATCTCAAAAAGGGGGATAAACTAATAATCTACAGTTATCTAAGCAATGCAGAAGCGAATAGCTTATTTTGTAAAAGAATACAGAGGATATAAAACATATCTTTATGATGAAATAAGGAGTTTAAGAACGTTTGAACCCATTATTCTTACGGAGATGGTGGGGAATTTATCCTTCTGTCCTGATAAATTAAAAGTCTTCTTAAAATCAGACATTCCTCAATGGAAACTTAGGTGGAGAGAGAAGGAAAAGTTTTTTCGGGATATATTGGTGGAAAACAAAGTAAAGCTTATTCGAGCTGTGATGGGCTATGGCGGGATGAGAATGTTGCCGCTCTGCGAGAAATTAAATTTGCCCTTGGTCACCAGTTTTCATGGAGTAGATATATCTGAGCGACCCAGAAGGCGTAGATACCGCAAAAAATTGAAGGAGCTGTTCAAAAAAGGTGATATCTTTCTTGTAAGATCGAAGGCGATGAAAGAGGATGCGATAAACTTAGGCTGTGAACCTGAGAAAATAATTGTGCATTATGGGGGTATCGATATTGATAAATTCAGGCTTAAGAAAAGAAGGGAGAAGAGTAATGGACAGATTAGAATACTGATGTGTGGTCGATTTGTAGAAAAAAAGGGATTTGAATATGGAATAAGAGCATTTGCTAAGTTGCTTAAAAGACATAAAAACATCGAAATGAGAATTATAGGCGATGGATATTTAAGATGGAAGTTAAAGTTATTGGTTAAAATGTTGGGTATTCAAAAGAAGGTCATTTTTCTTGGAATGAAGGAACCAAAATATATTCCTCAGGAGATGTCAAATGCTGATATATTCATAGCTCCAAGCATTACCTCTAAAATAGGTGACAAGGAGGGAATTCCGAATACGATAAAGGAAGCAATGGCAACCGGCCTCCCAGTTGTCTCTACTTTGCATGCCGGGATTCCAGAGTTAATGATCGAGGGAGAAACAGGGTTCTTAGTTCCCGAAAGAGATGTCGACGGATTAGCAGAAAAACTTGATTATCTTATAACTCATCCAGAAATATGGGAAAAGCTGGGAAGACGTGGACGTGAGGTTGTTATGGAAAGGTTCAATCTGGTTCAGCAAGTAAAGGAATTGGAGCAAATTTACCGGGATGTAACAGACAAAAGAGGTAAATGATGGATGTAAGCGTAGTCATCCCCACTTATAATCGTAAGGAGCTTTTAAAGAGGACACTGGAATTTTTGTTCAAGCAAAGCTATTCAAAGGATGGATACGAGATAATCGTAGTCGATGATGGCTCAACTGATGGAACTTGGGGAATGGTAAAGTCTCTTTCTTCCCCCTGCAGACTAATATATCTTTACCAAAACCGAAGAGGACCGCACATTGCTCGAAACCTGGGAATCAAAAATGCTCAGGGAGAGGTGATAATTTTCGTCGATTCGGATATATTTGCTCCCCCGAAGTTCATCGAAGAACACATAAGATTTCATCGCAAATTTAAGGATGTAGTGGTCAGCGGTCCTACGGTGAGGACAAACAAACTTAGGAATGTATTCAGTGATATAGAGAGAAGAAAAAGACAGGAGTTATTATTTAATTGGTCAGGTCCTTCGTTCATCACCTCTAATCTCTCGGTTGAAAGAAAATACCTGCTCCAAGTGGGTGGATTTGATGAGGAGTTTGAAGGCTATGGATGGCACGATTGGGAACTTGGGTTAAGGCTTAAGAAGCTTGGACTCAAAGTAAAGAGAAATGTAGAGGCTATAGTTTATCATTACCAGGAAAAAAGAGAGCTTTCGGATATTCTCTCCTTATGCGAAAAGAGGAGACAGAGAGGTATAAACGCCGTTTTATATTACAAAAAACATCCGAGTTTGAAGATAAAACTCGACGTAAGAACACATAACCTTCTTTTCAGTAAACTCATATGGTGGATAGATAAGGACTTCGGAAAAAAGATGCTTTTATCAGCGGAGAAAAATAATAATAAGTTCTTGCTGAATTTACTCATAAACTGGAAGTTAAGTTATGCTTATGCTCAGGGGCTAAAAGAGGGTATGCGAAAGCATAAGGTAAAGCTACTCCCATGGATGTGAGCGTAGTCATCGCTACCTATAATAGAAAGAACTTACTGGAAAAGTCACTTGAGAGCCTATTTCGCCAGAATTATCCGCCTGATAAATATGAAATTGTCATTGTCGACGATGGCTCAACAGATGGAACCGAAGAGATGGTGAAGAGGAAAAGACCCCCCTGCAAGCTAAGATACCTTCGACATAGTGAAAGAAAAGGACCAAGCAAGGCCAGGAATCTTGGAATTAACAAAGCTGAGGGAGAAGTGATAATCTTCATCGATTCGGATGTTTTAACCCCTCCTGAATTTATCAGAGAGCATATGAGGCTTCATAAAAAACACAGGGATATAATAGTCGATGGGCCAGCTATAAACACCGGTAAGATAGAGGGGGTATTCGATAACCGATGGGGAAAGCTCCTTGCCTCTCTTGACTTCTTTGGGGCTTCCTTCATCACTGCCAATACCTCCTGCCGAAAGGAGAATTTACTTAAGGCAGGGCTATTTGCTGAGGAATTTGGCAAAGGTTATGGTTGGTTTGACAGAGAGTTAGGATTAAAGCTCAGGGAGATGGGGGTAAAGAGGATAAAAAACAGAAGAGCTTATGCCTTTCATATAAAGAGAGGGAAAGCTTTGGCTAACTTCTCCGAGCTTTTTGAAAAGGCAAAAGATAGAGGGGTAAACGCTGCTCTTTACTACAAAAAACATCCCTCAAGAAAGGTAAAACATGAGATAAGGTTCCGATATCTTTTTTATGATAGGTTGATATTCTTCAAGAGCTGGATGGAGAAAATCTTAAAGAAGAAGCTTTCTTTGCCATCTAACAAAAGCAGTCCCCTTTTAAATCTTATGGCAAGCCTTTATTTAGTGCACATTTATGCTGAGGGATTAAGAGAGGGGTTAAAAAAGTTTGGTGTCCGCGATAAGGAGCGGAAAAGATGATTGAGGCAAGCGTCGTTATTCCCTCATACAATCGGAAGTGGATATTAAAAAAGGCCCTTGAAGCCTTATTTAATCAAACTTATCCTGTAGATAAGTACGAGATAATTCTGGTCGATGATGGCTCAACTGATGGAACAGAGAAGATGATGAGATCCCTTTCCTCTCCCTGCAGGTTAAGATACCTAAGGAATAAGAAAAGAATAGGAGCTCCTAAGACAAGGAACAGAGGAATAAGAGAAGCAAAGGCAGAAATTATTATCTTCACGGACAGCGATGTGATAGTTGTGCCCGATTTTATCGAACAACATCTAAGTTATCACAGAAAATATAAAGATGTTATAGTCAACGGAGAGCTAATTCAGATATCCTCCCTTGAGCAGGTAGGTAAAAAAAGAAAAGGAATCCTTGATATTTCCTTTTCTCCCTTTGATACGGCTAATGTGTCGGTAAAAAGGGATCTCCTGTTAGAAGTGGGGTTATTTGATGAAACACTGTCGGCTTATGGATGGCAAGATATAGAATTGGGGTATAGATTAATTAAAAGGGGGCTGAAGAAAAAGAAAAATCGAAAGGCCATAGGATATCATTACAAGAGAAATGAAAAGTCATTTAATAGCCTAAGTTTTCTCTGTGAGAAGGAAAAAATGCGGGGGATAAGTGGGGCGTTATTTTACAAAAAACACCCCGAGTTCAGGATAAAGGTAGCCACTCAATATAATCCTCTTTTTACCTTTGCCTTTATAGGTAAGTGGATAGAGAAAAGAGAAATCGGAAGAAAGATTCTTG
>CAYSEE010000032.1:0-8455 GCA_964429955.1 uncultured Clostridia bacterium
CCATTTTTGAGTTTTTCCTGATACTCCCGACAAAACTCCTTAACTTCCTCCTTAGCTTCTTCCTCTTTCTCTATATGGCGTTTTAAATCCAGGTAAAAATTCCGAATCTCCTCTTCTCCTATCCTTAATTCTTTCTCTATTTTCTCAGCTTTGTAAGAGATTAGTCTCTCTCCCAGGAGTCTTTTTTCCAGGTTCTCCCTTAACTCCTCCAAAGTTATGTTCCTCTCTTTTAACGCTTTCTCGAGGTTTTCACCGGAAAGTTGTCTTTTGATGTTGGAGACGGCCTCTTCCACCATTCGGGAGCTCACCGTTATCTTTTCTTTTTTCGCCTCTTGAAAAAGAATTTGCTTTTGTATCATTCGCTTTAATGCTATCTCTTTCAACCTTTCTTCATCTTCTAATAATCCCCATACTTTCTTAATCAGGAATATCTCCTGATCCAGTTGTCTCTGAGTGATAATCTCTCCATTGACTGCCGCCACTATCTTATCTATCAATTGGGCAGAATTTGCTTCTACGATCCCTCCAAAATGGACAAAGAAAGCGGTTATATTTAAAAAAAGAAAGAAAACAAGAATAGCTAATCTTCTCATTTCTTCTCACGCTCGTTTGTAGTTCAACGCCTCAGAATTGGTTATCTCTTATTATAATAGCAAATCTTTTAATTTTTGTAAAATTCTCTTGAGATGAATAAGGAGCTTTTTATCCTCTTGGAATCTAACGTTAATAATTAAGTTTCTTTCATCTAAGGGAAGAGTGTGCACTTCTAACTGCAGGTTTTCCTTTATCGCTTCTCTTTTTTCCCTTGAAAGAACAGGGGAAGAAAAGGTTGCCCAAACCCTGGAATTCCTACGTCTTAGCGAGATAATTCCTAAATCCCTTGCCATTAGCTTTATTTCCAAAATCTTAATTAGATTTATAACCTCTGTTGGTAAAGATCCATATCGATCTCGCAACTCTTCTTTAAAGCTCAATATCTCCTCTTCTCTTTTTATCTTTCCTATTTTTCGATAAAAGTCAAATCTTTGTTCTTTGTAAGGAACAAGGGAAGGGGGAATCCTTGCCTCTATTCCCAGATCTAAAGTAACAGGTAGAGGATAAGTTACCTTTCCCCCTTTTAGTTTTTTAATCTCTTCAGATAAAAGTTGAGAATAAAGGGTAAATCCCACGGCGGCTATATGGCCATGTTGCTCTCTACCTAAGAGATTTCCTGCTCCTCTTATCTGTAGATCCTGCATAGCTATGTGAAATCCAGCTCCCCCTTCTTTAAACTCGCTCACAGTCTTCAATCTCTTACGGGCTTCTTTGGTGAGAAACTTAGCTGGGGTAAAAAGAAAATAAGCATATCCCTTTACATTTCCCCTGCCTACTCTGCCCCTTAGCTGATAAAGATCTGCCAGACCAAATTGTTCTGCTTTCTCTACAATAAGCGTGTTCACATTAGGCATATCTATGCCGGATTCAATAATTGTAGTACAAACTAAGATGTCGTATTTTCGCTCTAAGAAATCTTTTGTAATTCTCTCTAACTCTCTCGGAGGCATTCTCCCATGGGAAACAGCTATAGATGCCTCAGGAACTATTCGCTTTATTCTCTCTGCAACCTCATAAATTCCCCTAATTCTATTGTAAAGGTAAAAAACCTGGCCATTTCGTTCGAGTTCCTTGTAAATAGCCCTTCTTATTAAGGACTCTGAATGTTCTGTCACTTGAGTTTCCACATTCAATCTTTCCTCTGGAGGAGTGAAAATTACGCTCATCTCCCTGATCCCCACCAAGGACATATAGAGGGAGCGAGGAATAGGGGTAGCGCTAAGGGTGAGGACATCCACTGATTTCTTGAACTCCCTTAATTGTTTTTTGTGCACTACGCCAAAACGTTGTTCTTCATCAATTATTACCAGCCCTAAATCCTTAAATCCTACATCCTTGCCAAGTAAACGATGTGTTCCAATTACGATATCTACTTTTCCCTGTTTTAAATTGGCAATGATCTCCCTTTGTTTCTGAGGACTTTGAAAGCGAGAAAGCATCTCTATATAGATGGGATAACTGGCCATTCTCTCGGTAAAGGTGCGATAGTGTTGCTCAGCAAGGACAGTGGTAGGGACCAGTATAGCTACCTGTTTATTATCCATTACCGCCTTAAAAGCCGCCCGCATAGCTACCTCTGTTTTTCCATAACCTGCGTCTCCGCAGATCAATCTGTCCATAGGTTTGGAGGTCTCCATATCCTTTTTTATCTCTTGAACGGCCTTTAGTTGGTCGGGGGTCTCTCGATAAGGAAAGGATGCTTCAAATTCTAATTGCCACTCCGTATCAGGCGAAAAGGCATAACCTGGGACTATCTTTCTGGTAGAATAAAGTTTAAGGAGGGAAAGGGCAAGTTCTTGAGTAGCTTTTCTGACTCTTCTTTTTGTCCATCGCCACCTCCCTCCCTCCAGACTGTAAATAGGAGGTGGATAATCGGAATCCCCAATGTACTTATGCAAACGATCTAATTGATCGATGGGAACATAGAGACGATCAGATCCCTTATAGTTCACCTGAAAATAATCATACTTTCTCCCTTCCACCTCTAAGGTTTTTATTCCTTTGAACCTACCTATTCCGTAATCTAAATGTACTACATAGTCGTCCTCCTGAAGTTCTGTCCATCTCTTAATTTTCTTTCTCTCTGCTGGATAGACCCATCTTTTTCTTCTTTCTCTATACCGCTGGAATATATCCTCATCAGTGATGAAAACCTCCCTTGTGTTCTCAAATTGAAAACCTCTTCTTAAATCTCCTAAGCTAATAAGTGGAGAGGAAAAGGCTTTGGGGGAAAAGAAATTCTCCTCTAAGGAAATTCTCAGTTTTCTTTCCTCAAACAGCTCCCTTAGTCTCTCTCCCTGTCCCCAATTGGGGACTAACAAAATTACCCTATATCCTTTTTCTTTCCATTTCTTAACATCTTGAATTGCCAAATCAAGATGTCCTTGATAAGAAGGTAGAGGAGAGGAGGTGAAGGAGAATGTATGTTTGGGTCTCATCCAGGAGGTCCTCTGAGGCAAGGTGGAAAGGTACAAATGAGGTCTTTTCAATAGTTTCTTAAACATCTGGATGTCTGAACATTTCCAATTCTCCATCTGATTTTGTAAATCCATAGGCTCATCCAGGATGTAAATGAAGGAAGAAAAGACCTCAAATAGAGGGAGGGGTTTCTCGTTTCCCTTTTCGATCAGGGATAGTTCATCTCGAGAGGATATGATAACCTCTTTTCTTCTTTTGATGGAGGACTGACTTAGGGGATCAAATTCCCGAATGGATTCTACTCTTTCTCCAAATAGTTCAATTCTGATGGGATGGGAATAAAGAGGGGAGTAAAAATCTATAATTCCTCCTCTAAAGGAATAATCGCCCTCCTCTTCTACTAAAGGAGAAAATTTATAACCCTTTTCTGTTAATTGTTTTAAAAGGGCTTCTCGGTTAATTTCTTCTCCTTTTTTAATACAAAGGACATCCTGCGCTAAAACGGTAAGAGAGGGAGTTTTTTGAACAAGGGAGGAAAGAGGAGTTACCAGTAAGATACTGCTTTTTTCCCTTAGCTGATGGAAGACTTTAAGGCGTCTTCCCCTGGAGTCTTTTTCCTGGGATGGAAGCAATAAGACCTCGTCCTCTCTTGGAAGGAAAGTAAGCAAGTCTTGATAAGTATCATTTGCTTCAGAATAACTGGGACTAACAAACAAAAAAAAGCCCTTCACCCTTCTTTTTAAAAGGCTTATAAGGTAGGATTTAGCCTCCTTAGTTAAACCATATAACCAACATGGCAGATCTCTCTTTTCTATTCTCTCGAGACATCCCCTGAGTGTGTCATCTATCACTTACAATTCTTTTCCTCCTAATTTTTTTTGAAGAGATTCCACCAAATCCTCTATTTCTCCGTTCAAAATATCGTCTAAATTATGTAAAGTCAGGCGGATACGATGGTCAGTTACCCTGTTTTGGGGAAAATTATAAGTCCGGATACGCTCCGATCTCTCACCTCTTCCGATTTGAGTTTTCCTTTGCTTGGAAATTTCCCTTTTTTGTTCCATTTCCTTTCTTTGAAGAAGTTTAGCTCGCAGGACTCGCATCGCTTTAGCTTTATTTTGATGTTGAGAGCGTTCATCCTGACATTGAACCACAATTTGCGTGGGCTTATGGGTAATTCTTACCGCTGAATCGGTAACATTTACATGCTGTCCGCCGGCTCCCCGGGAGCGAAAGGTTTCTATGCGTAAGTCCTGAGGGTTTATTTCTATTTCTAACTCCCCCGGTTCAGGAAGAACAGCTACCGTAACTGTAGAGGTATGAATTCTTCCGCTTGATTCAGTGATGGGGATTCTCTGCACCCGATGTACCCCACTTTCGTAGCGCAAACTGGAGAAAGCATCTTTTCCCTCTACAGCGAAGATGACCTCCTTAAATCCGCCTCTATCTGTAGGATGAAGATGTATATTTTCTATTCGCCAATTTTTTCTTTCTCCAAAGCGAACGTACATTTTGTAAAGGTCAGCAGTGAACAAGGCCGCTTCTTCTCCCCCAGCTCCTGCTCTAATTTCCATAATTACATTTCTTTCCTCATCCTTGTTTTTGGGTGCTAAGAATTGGAAAATTTTTCCTTTCAGCTTTTTTATCCTTTCCTCTAATTCCTCCTTTTCCTCCTTAGCTAATTTCTTAATTTCCTCATCTTCTTTTTTATCTAAGAGGATTTCCTCCGTTTTTTTAATTTCGCTTCGAGTTTTTTTATACTCTTCCCATAAACAAACAATTTTTTCTAATTCTTTTTTTTCCTTGCTATACCTTGATAAAAGCTCCCTGTTTCTCAGAACGTTTGGATGGGAAAGTAACCCATTTAGTTCTTTGTATCTTTTTTCCATCCTATCCAGACGGATAACTTGAAGCTCTTCCATTTTATTTAGTCCTTATCCTGTTCCAATTCTATGTTCCAATAGGCGAGGTCAAGAAAGTCCTTCCAGCTTTCCTCTTTTACCCCGATAAAGCTTTCTTTGACGAAGGTATCCCATCGAGGCTTGCGGGGCTTACGAATAAGTTTCATTCCCGCCTCAGCTAAGGTTTTATTTCCCTTGCGGAGATTACACTGCACACAAGAGCAAACTACATTCTCCCAGGTGTCTTTTCCTCCCCGGGATAAGGGGATTACGTGGTCTAAATTTAGATCTTCAGATTTAAATCTTCTTCCACAATATTGACAGGTGTTTCTATCCCTTTTGTATATATTCTTTCGGGTAAACTTCACCTCTCGCGGGGGAATTTTATCATAAATGAGGAGAAGAATAACGCGAGGTATTTTAAGTTTATAGGTGATCGTCCTTATTATATCTCCATCCTCGGTAGAATTTTGGGAAAAGTCTCGCCAATCCTCGAAGCCAAATGTATAGAAGGATCCTCCTTTCTTCAACACCACCTGGGCGTGCTTCAAATAAAGCAAACAAAATGCCCTTTTTACTGAACATACATCGATTACCTGCCACAATTTGTTTAGTACCAAAACCCTCGTATTGAGAGCCTTCACTTCCGACATCTTTGGGCTCCCTCTCTTAGCTCAGCTCCTTCGAAATGTTTGAAGGCAACATATTATTTAGATTAATTCAAGAAGGGACCTGTTTACTTCCATTGTTTTTGTTTTAAGAGAATCCCCAGGCTTTACCTCTATAGGCCTACCAATATACACGGTAATTTTATTAAAAGGCAGGGGAATGAAATGTCTGTCCCACCGCCCGTTAAGCACAAGCCCTCTGTGAGCTTTTATCGTTAAGGGAATGATCATAGCCTTTGCCTTCCGCGCAATATGAATCGTTCCTGGTTTAGTTTTGTAGGGTGGTCCCTGAGGACCATCAGCAGCAATAAATCCTAAGTAGCCCTCTTCGATCTTTTTGATAAGTTTCAGAATTGATCTTCCAGTTCTGGAAGTTCTTACTATATGATAGTTAAACGCAGAGGCTAACTCAGCTACATAATTCCCTCTGAAAGAAAGATGTACCAGCCCTACCGCCTTTTTTGGATGAAAAGAAGCAAGCAGTAATGTATAATACCCGTGCCAAAATACAAAAATAACTCTTTGGTTTTTCTCTTCAATTTTTCTCAGGCTTTCCTCCCCCACAATGGTGATCTTACTACTTCTGGAGATAAACAGCAAAATTTCCTGAACAATCAAACACGGGGTTTTTATTACGACAATGTAATAGAGGATTTTCAGAAGGAAAAATCTATAAAGCAATCTACGGATTACCAAGTTTAAGAAAAGCTTTTCTATAACTATTTGATATACACTTTGTTCAGTAATGATCCTGATACTCCTTTTTATTGGCGAAATGGTGGTCGTTTTAACAATTATTAACAGACCACCATTTCTCTTCATAACTTTATACCTGGAAGAAGATTAATACCGTCGAGACCCACCGCTTTTTTGTGGTCGAGCTTCGCTAACAATGATCTTTCTATCTTGAAGCATCTTTCCATTGAGCGAATTAATAGCCTTATCCGCTTCATCACCAGAGCTAAATTCCACAAAACCAAAGCCTCGAGACCTTCCAGTAGCCCGATCAGTAATCAAGTTGATCTCAGTTACTGATCCAAATTCCCCAAAGAGATCCTTAAGATCGTCTTCGGTTACCTTGTAGGAAAGGTTTCCTACGTAGAGTTTTTTACCCATTTTCTCTCCTTATTTTCCTCTACCCTTTTTGGGTAGTAGGTTGCTGAATCCAGATTAAGATATCTTATCATAACATAAATTGAAGAATCGTCAAAAAAGCTCTTTTAAAATTCAGACTTAGGCGTTTTTTTTATTGGGAAGGAAAAGTTTTTACGAGTTTTGATTTTTCTTCCACTCCTGAATGCTTTTTTCTATCTCGTTTATCTCTCTTCGAAGTTCCTCTAATTTCTCCAATATAGGGTCTGGCAGATCTCCATGGTTTAAGCTAATTCCGGGGACTCTCTTCCCTTTATGTCTTACCACCCTTCCTGGAATTCCTACCACGGTGGAATCAGAAGGAACATCTCTAATTACCACCGATCCTGCCCCTATTTTAACGTTGTTTCCAATTTTGATATTTCCTAAGATCTTGGCACCTGTGGCCACCACTACATTATCCCCTAAGGTGGGGTGTCTTTTCCCTTTTTCCTTGCCCGTTCCACCGAGGGTAACTCCTTGAAATAGGGTGACGTTATTTCCTATTTCAGCAGTCTCTCCGATGACTACACCCATTCCGTGATCGATAAAGAACCCTTTACCAATCTTTGCCCCTGGATGGATCTCTATTCCTGTAAAGAAGCGAACTGTTTGAGAAATGAGACGAGCCAGAAATTTAAGATTATGACAATAAAGGAAATGGGCGATGCGATGCCAGAAAATAGCATGAAGCCCGGGATAAAGTAGCACTTCCCAGATATTTCTGGCCGCTGGATCCCGTTCGAAAGCAGCTTTTATATCCTCAAACATACTCCTTCCTTTTTTGAGTTTAGTTTTATTTTACCACACGATGAAGAAAAAGGCAAGTTTGGAAGATCTTTCGATTTGACAATTAATTTTTATGTGCTATAGTGTCTGATGCGTAGGAGTAGTGGATAAGTGAACCTGAGAGATGTGTTAAATGGTTTGATTGGCCTTTTTTTCCCTGCCGATTGTAAAATATGCGGACGACCCCTCGATCCTTTAAACCGCAGTTTAATTTGTGAGAGCTGTTGGAGCAAAGTTAAATGGCTAAATCCACCCTATTGTTCAAGTTGTAGTAAGCCATTCTTACCTTCGAAGGCTTTCCAAAAATTTTCTTCCTTTCTTTGTTTAGAATGTCAAAAAGAACGCCCTCATTTTAAAAAGGTATTTGTTCCTACATTATATGAGGGAGTAATGAAGGAGGCAATTCATCTTCTTAAATATAACAAAAAGATAAATGTAATTCAAGGAATAAAGAGGATTATAAAGGTTTACCTTGATCATAATCCTTCCCTTTTTCTCCATCTTGATTTAGTGGTTCCCGTTCCTTTGCATCGAAGAAAATTTAAGGAAAGGGGATTTAATCAAACCGAGTTTTTGGCTAAGATAATAGCTAAGCATTTTAATCTTAAGTTAGTGAAGGACAATCTTAAGAGGATAAAATCAACACAAACTCAAGCTAAATTAAGCAAGAAGGAGCGAGCAGAAAATATAAAGAAGGCTTTTTTAGTTAAAGACCCGGATAAATTTCAAGGAAAGAGCATTCTTTTAGTCGACGACGTCTATACTACTGGGACTACTGTTAAGGAAATAGCTAAGATTCTTAAAAGAGCGAAAGCTAAGGATGTTTACGTGTTCACCTTAGCTCGAGCTTATTAATCAATCCCTGCTGTCATTTTTTGACAAATCTTTCTTGTATGATATAATTATTTCCAGAGTTTCAGGAAGGGGGAGCTTATCCCTCAAATATCGTCATTT
>CAYSEE010000033.1:0-6649 GCA_964429955.1 uncultured Clostridia bacterium
GCAAGATATATCCTCTTACCAAACATTTTCTCACCACAATTTTTATCATACATCCCTTTTTTCTTGACTGAATTCAGCATTATATTATAATATTATATTATCTATAAAGGAAGCTCTGTTATGGAAATTGGATACAGGACGGATACAAGGCCTTCTCCCAGGACAAAACTTATGGGGAGAATAAAACTCGGAAATTTATTTTCCCTTCCCGAGAAGGAGTTTGTTGAATATATCAAACAAATAGAAGAACAAGAAGAATTTAAGGAACTTTTAAACCGCAGGATAGTTAAATATAGAAAATTCTCAAATGTTCGAGTAGGTCGTTCTACACAGTTTAAGGAAGGATTAAACTCTGCAAAAGACTTTGACCTTGAGGAATTGGCGGAAAGAGATCCAAAAGGTTGGCAAACAGTTAAGGAAGTTGCCATTAAACTGGGAGAAGAAAGATTTTCCGATTTTTTAAAGGGGAATGAATTATCAATAAGGGAAATTGCTGAAGAGTGTGACCTTTCCTTGGAAGAGGCTGAAATATTTACCAACTTTATAAACCGATTCCAAACTCACCAGGTTTTCTTTGATCCTGCTACCTCGAGTGTAAAATCCGTCCCATCTACTTCTCACTTTTCTCGGGTGGCTTACATAGAAGATCAGGGGGGAGAGCTTCTCATTTTCCCAGGGGATGATTCGCAATACCTTGAGAGGGGCAAATACATCATTGATTATAACCATTGGGAGACTCTGATTGAGAATGGGGAGATGCCTCTCAATAAGATCAAGAAAATCCTGAGTCTTTTTCGAAAGCTTAATATGATAAACCATCGTATCACTACTCTCTACCGCATAATCCATCAGATAAAAGAAAAACAAAGTTCCTTCCTTATCTCCGGTAACCCTAAGGATAAGGTACCTCTAACTCAAAGGCAGATGGCCCGAGCTCTAAAAGTAGATCCCAGCACCATCAGTAGAAGTGTAGCTAATAAAAGCATGATCACTCCCCAAGGAAAGGAGATGCCCCTAAAAGATTTCTTTAGCAATGGTAAGGAGAAAATTAATGCACTAATAATGGATATATTGAAAGAGGAGAAAAAGGAGTTAAAGGAGAAAGCTCTTTCCAATCCCCTGAGTGATAAACAAATCAAAGACCGGTTAGAAAAGAATTATGGAATACATATTGCCCGCCGCACCATTACAAAAAACAGAAAGGAAATTTTAGGAATACCCTCCTCCCGGAAGAGAAAGAGATTATACATAACCTAAAAATTGGCATAAAAGTTGCTCATATTTATATAAAGGTTAGAAAGTGATATATATGCACAATTTTGAAGCATCGGGATTCATCATTTTCCCCAAATGTTGGCGTCATAAAACGAGAAAGGGGGTGTAAGTCAGCGTAAATTAATGCACAAATTTGTGGCATCCTCTCGCTTAATCTTGCTATCCAAAAAGTGGCTGGGGGTAGCAGGTTTGATAGCAGTGGCCATAATATCTTTTCACCTCACAAGAACTCATTACTGTGCATATCGCTTCAGAGTCCAGGGTGAAAAATATGTGCAAGAACAAAATTTTGAAAAAGCTATTGATAGTTTTAAAAAGGCTATTTATTTAAATCCTCGCCCACCTGACGGTTACATTGCCCTTGCCAGAACTTACATTCAATTGAACAAACCATCCGCTGCCGTAGATGAACTTCTAAAAGCAAATAAGTTCAATCCAGAGGATAAGAATGTCCTTAATCTGTTGAAAGAAGCTTACCAAATGGAGCTTAAAAAATCCTCCCCGATTTTGAAGATAGGCATTCACTCAGAAGAGCTTACTCCCCTTACCACAGTTGAGGCAACACAGTCAATGCTCCATTATCTTTCCCGCAATCTAAACCAGAAGATAAGTCTCACAATTATATCTAAGCACACTTCAATGGTCCGATTCCTTGTGGGAGGGAAGGTCAATATGGCAATAGTAGGGCCCGAGGAACTTACGGGGATCGAAAATCGATCAGAAATTATTCCCTTGGGATTAATCTCTCTTTATAAACGGAATGTTCAACGGAGAATAATAATCTTGGCCCGAAAAGGACTTATTCGGACCGTAAAGGACCTGAGGGGAGGAAGGGTCGCCTTTGGAGATAAGGAATCCCTCACCGGCTATATCTTACCTCGAGTTCTTCTCTTACAATATGGCATTGATCCGGAGAAGAACCTCAAAGAGGTTTATTTTATGAAATCTCAGGAGGAAATTCTAACAAACGTAGTAAAGGGAAACGTGGATGCGGGAGTGCTCAATGAGCAGGTCTTTTGCTATCTTTCCTCGATTGAACACCTCTCTCAAAAAGTTCACATTATTGCCTACTCAAGTGAGATACCGGCCAATGTATTACTCGTCAATAGAGAGATATCTCCGGAATTGATACAGAGAATAAAAACCATCTTGATTAACTATACGAGAACTTTTCCCGATAAACTAAAATTTTCTCCCTTTAACGGGAATGTTTTCCAGGAATATATCGATTCCAGCGTAGATAATACAGTAGGGAAGAGAAAAAGGGTGTATACGCTGATTCTTACTGAATTTTAACCTGAATTCGGCAACCTATTAAATTTATCAAGCTCTCCGCCGAGGATGTTTTGGATAAGCGACCGTTCCAAAACACCGAGGAAAGGAGCAACAATGAAAATGCCGAATCCAGGTGAAAATTTTCCAAGGAGTTAGTTGATAGATGAGACTGAGAAATAAATTCTATCTGCTTTTTTTAGTTTCATGGGGACTTGTTCTGGGAACAGTAGGCTCAATAAATTTTTATTACAAGAGGGAATTACTTTACCGAAACCTGGAGGAAAGAGGAATAGGTTTATGCCAGGCTCTATCCATTACATCGCTTAATTCTCTCATTACAAGTAGTTTTTCCGAGATTAGACTTTATGTAAACCGAATAGCCAGAGAAGAGGACGTAGAATATATTTTAGTGACCGACTCTTCTGGAAGGGTTTTAGTTCATAGCGAATTAGATAAGGAGAATATTTTACTCTACGATCCGATAAGTATAAAAGCAGCAAGAGCCGAGCAGATAGTTGAGCAGTCTTACGTCGTTAATGATAAGAAGATCTACGAGATAGCTTTCCCAATAAAGGTCGGATCTATAAAATGGGGGATGATTCGAATTGGCTTTAATCTTGAAAAAATCAACCGGCAACTTATGATGACCACTCTACTTTTTCTCTTGTTCGCCTCTGTGGTGGTTAGCGGGGCTTCGTTTTTTTTCCTATTTATAGGAGATAAAATTGTCCAACCCATTAAAGCACTTATTGCTGCTACCCATGAGGTGTCCCGGGGTAATTTCTCCATAAAAATTCCTGAAGCCGGTAAAGATGAAGTGGGTAGCCTGTCCAGAGCCTTTAATTTAATGACAAATACTCTGAAAAAGGAAAAAAAGGCCTTGAAGGAATCCAATAAAAAATCTCTTTTCTATAATGAAAGATTAAAGAAAAAAGTTAAAGACCTCTCCATAATAAACCATGCCATAAGATCTTTAAGACAAGCTTTAAATATTTCTAAAAAATTTGACCTCATATTGAATCTCGCAATATATCTGTCGAAAGCCAGTGGAGGTTGTTTATTTTCACTTTCAGATGAATTTAGCAAACCTGCATTGAGAGCAAAAAAAGGCTCTAATATAAATCTTGAAAGATGCATTCAGCTTTCTCATAAGGTATTTAAAACTCAAAGGCCAATGGCCTATGCTTATGGAAAAATCTTGCAGATTAAGTTGGATAACTCATTTTCTCAACGTTCCAACTTTAAATTCATAGCATATCCTCTGAAAGCTAAAAATACTGTGTGGGGGTTTGTGGTGTTGGAAAAGACAGAAGGCATTTTCGCTAAGGATGAACTACAGACATTGTTCACCTTCCTTGACGGAGTGAACCTCATTACAGAGAGCTCATTATTGACGAAGATTTTGCTTGAGTCACGACAGCTCGATTCCTTTAATAAACTAACCTCTGTTTTGCTTCATGACTTGAAGGGAGCAATTGCACAGCTTTCCCTTTCTTTGCAGAACGCGGAAAAAAACTACTCCAATCCCCAATTTCGTGAGGACTTCCTGGCGACCATTTCCGATAGCATAAAAAAATTGCATAAGTTAACGGAAAGGATAGGGGAGCGCCCCGATTTCTTAAAGCTCGTACCCTACCGGATAAGTCAGCTCTTGAGAGAGGTAGTGGATGAACTTGGGCTAAGGAGATATAAAGGGATTAGATTGCAAGAAAGTTATGAAGAGATTTCACCCATACTGGTTGATCCCCAGAACATCAAAAGAGTGTTTCATAATATAATTATCAATGCCCTCGAAGCTATGCCTGAAGGAGGTTTGCTTCAGATAAGGACCTATAAGAAAGAATCTGCTGCATCTGTGTGCGTAGATGTCGAAGATAGTGGCGTGGGAATGACCCGGGATTTTGTTGAGAACCATCTTTTCAAGCCCTTTAGGAGTACCAAGCAAAGAGGACTGGGGATTGCGCTTTACTCCAGTAAGGAGATAATTAACCTTCATGGAGGCAAAATATTTGTGAAGAGCTATCCTGGAAAGGGAACAAAGTTTACAATTAAACTTCCCTTTTTAACTCAATACAAAGGGAAAAGGTATGTAAGAAGGTATCTGGGGCAGTACCTTTTGGAGATGGGAGCTATTACCGAAGACCAGTTAAAAAAAGCTATGCAAATTCAAGCCCAGCGAGGGAAAAAGATAGGTAAAATTCTTATAGATATGGGATATATAAGAAGGGGAGAGGTCTTTCAGGCTCTCCAGAAGCAGAAAAGTGCTGAAAGAAGAATGTTAGAAACTCTTATAAAGGATCACTTATGAGAAAAACTATTTTAATAGTTGAGGATGATGAATACCTGAGAAAGCAAATATACTGGGCACTGAAGGATGAGTATAAGGTTCTGGAGGCAAATGATTTAGCCTCTGCCAAGGAGAGAATTGGTAAGGCCTCTTTCGTGGACGCGGTTCTCCTTGATCTACGTCTTCCCCCCAGGTTGAATACTTTCGAGGAAGGTTTTAAGTTTTTGGTCTATTTAAGAAGCTTTTATCCGGATACAGGCGTAATCGTTATGACCGGAAGCACCAGTGAAAAAGCTCCTCAAGAGGCAGTACGCCTGGGAGTGCAAGATTTTTTCTCCAAACCATTCGACATTGATGAGTTAAAACTCACCTTAAAAAGAGTCTTGCATATGCTCAAGCTGGAAAGGAAAGTAAAGGAAATGCAAATAGAGCGTGAGGAAAGATATAAATTTGCAAGTCTTGTAGGGAAAAGTAAGAAGATGCAACAGCTTTTCCACCTTATCTCCAGAGTAGCACCCACCAACTCTACCGTCCTTATCAGGGGAGAAAGTGGCACGGGGAAAGAGCTTATTGCGAGAGCCATCCACTACCACTCCCCGAGAAAGGAAAACCCCTTCGTCCCGGTTAACTGTGCTGCTCTACCTGAGGCTCTTTTAGAAGCAGAGCTCTTCGGACATGAGAAAGGTGCTTTTACTGATGCTGGATATAAAAAAAGGGGGATGTTCCAGATGGCAAATAAAGGGACCATTTTCCTTGATGAGATCTCGGATATGAGCCTTAGGATGCAGGCAAAAATTCTCAGGGTGCTTCAGGAAAGAAGTTTTTATCCTCTGGGTAGTACAAGAGCTATTCAAGTAGATGTCCGCATTTTAACCGCTACCAATAAGGATCTCGAGAAGATGATTCAGGAAGGAACTTTCAGGGAGGATCTTTACTATAGATTAAATGTCATATCTATTTTAGTGCCTCCTTTAAGGGAGAGGAAGGAGGATATTCCCCTTTTAGTCCAGCACTTTCTGTTTAAATATAACAACATCCATGGTAGAAATGTAAAGAGTATTTCCCCTCAGGTTATGGATGAGCTGTGCGAATATAATTGGCCAGGCAATGTAAGAGAGTTGGAAAATGTAGTGGAAAGAGCGGTTATTTTCTCACGTGGAAAGATTATCTTGCTTGAGGATCTTCCTTCTCATGTACGAGCTGCTTTCCCTCGGAAAATATCATCCTCTCCTTCTCTTGAGGAAGCAGAAAAAAAGCTCATTCTTGCCGCCCTCAGAACCACAGGAGGCAACCAGAGTAAAGCCTCTCAACTTCTTGGGATCCATCGCAATACTTTAAGTCGCAAGTTAAAAAAATATGGTATCCAGCCTTCGCATCTTTCGATTTAGCTATTTTTTCCCCATTATGACTTTGGCACTGGTAATGCTCTCCAGAGCATATACTGACCCATCATAGCAAGTAACGTATAAGAAGCCCTGTCCCTCGACAGGTGTACATCTTATCCGTTCTTGAAAGCTATATGTCCATTTCTCTTTTCCGGTATCTCGATCTACAGCATATAGATTTCCCTCAGAAGAGGCAATATACACCGTGCTTCCCGTAATGAGAGGAGCTGCATCCGTCCATCCCCTCATCTTAAACTTCCACTTGAGCTTGCCAGTTTTAACATCCAGAGCATAGAGGAAGTGATCCCAGGACCCCACATAGAGGGTCCGACCTACCAGAGAAGGAGAAGAAGAGATAGCTCCCCCCGTCTCAAACTTCCACTTGAGCTTGCCAGTTTTAACATCCAGAGCATAGAGGAAGTGATCC
>CAYSEE010000033.1:6749-8114 GCA_964429955.1 uncultured Clostridia bacterium
CAGGACCCCACATATACCGTATCCTCTATTATCAAAGGAGAAGAAGAAATATTTCCTCCAGTTACGTATCTCCAGTTTAACTTACCAGTTTTGGCATCAAGAGCGTAAACTTGATAATCCCCGGAGCCCACTACAAGCAGATTCTTTAAAATGCCAGGCCCTGCATCAACCCATCCCCCAGCTTTATAAACCCACTTAAGCTTTTCCCTATCTACCTCAAAGGCATAAATTCGACCATCTGAACATCCCACATACACTAAGCCATCAAATATCACCGGAGAGGAATATACACCTACTCCCGTGGAGTATTTCCATTTCAGTTTGCCATCTTCTGCATTCAGGGCGTAGATATACCCATCATCCGTTGTGAGATATACCAGGTCATCACTCAAAGTAGGTGCCGAATGAATCCTGTCCGTACCCTGATATTTCCAGATTACCCTACCATCTAAAACATTCAGAGCATACAGAAAATGGTCCCGGGAACCTACGTATAGTTTGTTTCCTCTCAATACAGGAGAGGACGATATAGAGGCCTCGGTGGAAAACTTCCATCTCAAAACAAGAGGAGGTTTAACAGAAAAGGATATTAACTCAATGCCTTTGGCAGGAATTTTAATAAGGCCATAGTCAGTCTGGATTTCTATCTGATCAACTATGCCTGAAATTATGTCTCCATTTTTCATCATCAAAACATCTCCATCTCCTTCCTCCCTGTACGAGTCCGAGAGTATCAGTTTATTGATTCCCTCCGCACTGACTGTCACTAACGAGGAATTGATTTCAACCTCTACTTGAGTAATAGCCCCGGCAATCTTATCACCATTTTTCATAAGTAGGGTATCTGCAAGGACTGTTGAGGAAACGACTATCATCATTGTCAAGGCTAATAAAGGTCCTAAAGTTTTTTCAGCCATTTTGATTTTCCCCCCACAATCTTTCATTTTTTGGATATCCATATTTTTTCAAACTCTACTATTCCTGCAAAATCTATATTCACCCCTTCTATTTCAGAAGAAAAGGCAAACATCCCTTTAGTGTGAATCAGAGGAATACAGGAAATATCCTGCTGAATAATTTTTTGAGCCACCTGGTAAAGTCTTGTTCGCTCTACCTCATCAGTGACCTGCCTTGCCCTTTCCAGAATTTCATGGAGGAAACTACTCTGGTAAAAACTCCAGTTAGTGTTACCGGACTTACTTAGAACCTGGGGATCTAACAGAGGATAAAGAAAGTTGTCAGGGTCAGGAAAGTCTGCCTTCCACTCAGCAAGAGTCATATGATGTTCACCCTTCTCGCATCCTTTCAGATAACTCCGCCAATCCATCTTAACTATCTGGACATTTATCCCTACCTTAGCCAAAT
>CAYSEE010000034.1:0-8044 GCA_964429955.1 uncultured Clostridia bacterium
TCAAGAAAATATAGCCTCCATCCTTCTTACAGTAGGATTGGTCTCTATTTTAAACGGGGCTACTATTTTTTTCTGGTCATTAGTCTTTCATCTTTCCGTCTCTTTTTTAAAAAAATTTTCCTCCCTTGTCCTTGTCAGTTCTCTATACAATTGCCTTTTGGTCTTTTTTATCTTTCTGGCAAAGGAAAAACTCTGGAAAAAGAGAGCTTATTGAGGACAATATCTCAAGTAAGAGACGGCTTTGCTGATCTATCACTCTATTACCCTGGGAACCTGAAAGTGTCCATATTTATGGCGAGGAGCATTTGCTAAGGCTTCCTCGAGCGATAGAGAACTTTCCCGCTTGTCCTCTCTGAAGATGTTATTCAAGGGAAAAACATGAGAAGTAGGAGGAACATTACTGGTATCCAGTTCTTTTAACTTATCCACGTAAGCCAATATCTCCCTTAACTGGCGAGTAAATTTTTCTTCCTCTTCCCGGGTTAACTTCAGCCGGGATAGATGAGCAATATATCTAACTTGCTCTCGATCTATTTTTGCCTTCATATTCCCTTCCTCACTTTTTTAAATTTTTCAAACTCTTCTCGTAGGGAGGCCTGCATATTCCCCTTTCCGTAATTATCCCTGTGATATATCTGGCCGGGGTTATATCAAAAGCAGGGTTATACACCTTAACTCCGGAGGGAGCAATTCTTTTGCCCAACCCTTCCGTGATCTCTTTTGGACTCCTTTCCTCAATGGGAACTTCCCTTCCATTGGAAATAGACAAATCAACGGTGGAAAGAGGACAGGCTACATAAAAGGGGATTTTATTCTCTTTGGCCAATACAGCCAATGTATAGGTTCCTATTTTATTAGCTACATCACCATTAGCGGCTACCCTGTCTGCCCCTACCAGAACCTTGTCAATTACTCCTTTTTGCATCAACTCTCCAGCCATATTATCACAAATCAAAGTAACATCAATTCCTTCCTGCAAAAGCTCCCAGCTGGTTAATCTCGCTCCTTGAAGAAGAGGACGGGTCTCATCAACATAGACTTTTATTCTTTTCCCCTCTTCCTTGGCTTTATAGATGATGCCCAGGGCGGTTCCGTAATCAGCTGTGGCTAAAGCGCCGGCATTGCAATGAGTGAGAATAGAATCCTTATCTTCGATAAGGGAAGCTCCTTCCTTACCAATCTGGCGATTACACCACTTATCCTCCTCCATTATTTGTAGAGCTTCTTTTTTAAGAACCTCCTTGATCTCCTCTATGCTTTTGTCCCTGTTTCTTTCTGCACACTCAGACATACGTTTTAAAGACCAGAATAAGTTAACCGCTGTGGGCCGCGAAGAGCCCAAATAGTTGCTCACCTTCTCCATCTCTCTTTTAAAATCGGGGTAATTTCGGGCGGAGGACTTCTGCATTTCCAATATTACTCCAAGCGCTCCTGCAATTCCCAGGGCTGGTGCTCCCCTTATTCTAAGGGAGGAAATTGCCTCCCTTAAATCCCTCACATTTTTGCAGTAAATATACTTAAGCTCTCCAGGAAGCTTGGTCTGATCGATGACCTTTATCTTTCCCTCTATCCACTCTATGGTTTTAACAGACAATTTATTCCTCGCCTCTCCTTCTCCTTAACTTAATTCCAATATAAGCTCTCGCTCATCCTGATAAACTCCTCGAGGGTTAACTCCTCCGCTCTCCTTCTCCAATCAATTTCCACCTGCCTTAACCTCTCCTTGATAAGTTCTCTATCCATCCCCAATCCAGCGCTCAGGGAGTTCGCCAGCATCTTTCTCCGAAGGGAAAAAGATGCCTTAACTACTGAGGCGAAGTTTTCCTCATCTTTTACCCTGTGCTTAGATTTTTTCTTCACCTTAATTACAGAAGAACCTACCTTAGAAGAGGGAGTAAATGCCTGAGGAGGAACATCAATTATCTTTGAGGAAGTAGCATAGTAATTTAGCAAAACGGTCAATGCGCCTCTTTTCTTACAGCCGGGTTTAGCAAGCATTCTCTCCGCTACTTCTCTTTGCACCATTACCACCATCTCCTTAACCCACTCCTGCTTCACTAAATTCAGCAAAAGAGAGGAGGCTATCCCATAAGGTAGGTTTCCCGCTACCTTAACTGAGTAATCTAAATTACTAAATTTTTCTCCCAGGGGGATTTTCGTTATATCCTCACAGACTATCTCCAGATTTTTATAACCCTTTAACTCTTTTCTCAAAAGCTCGCACAGCCTCTCATCTATCTCTACAGCTACGACCTTTCCACTTCTTTGAACTAACTTTTCCGTCAAAACCCCTGTTCCTGCTCCTATCTCCAATACCACATCGGACCTGGTTAACTTTAAGCTCTCTATTATCCTATCCACTATATGAGGATCGATCAAAAAATTTTGGCCTAATTCCCTTCTCGGGGTAAAATTATACTCATACCAGAGATATTCTGTTTTTTCCTTTAATTTCATCGCTGGCTATTCCTTGATGCGAGGAAAAAGAGGCGATCCCCTTTTTATCTCGATCCCAGGAGTTAACCTACCCCAATGTTCGGCTTCCTTCCAGGTTTGTCTTTTTAAATCCTCCTTGATCCCCAATTGAGTCCACATCTTTTCCGCTGAGGAGGGGATAAAGGGATAAAGCAAAAAGCTAAGCACACGGAGGGTCTCTAAAAGATTATATAGAACGGCGTGTAGCCTCTTTCGCTTCCCTTCCCTGGCCAATCGCCAGGGAGCACATCTATCTATGTAAAGGTTAGCTGTCTTTACTATTTCCCAGATTAAGGATAAAGCTTCCGAAAAGGAGAGACTATCCATCTTTTCATCTAATTGAAGGAGAACCTGGGCTATCTTTTCTCTTATCTCATCATCCCTTTCCTCGTCTTGGGGGAAAGGAACCCTTCCCTTGCAATGCCTTTCCACGAGGGGAAGAGTTCTATTAAGAAGATTCCCTAAGTCATTTGCCAGATCGCTATTTACTCGCTTGATGAATAAAGAGAGGGAAAAATTCCCATCCTCCCCGAAGGGGACCTCTCTCAAGAGAAAGTAGCGCAGGGGATCGGATCCGTACTCCTTCACTAACCTCTCCGGGTTTATCACATTGCCCTTGGATTTGGACATCTTCTCCCCTTTTGTCATCCACCATCCATGGGCAAAGATTCGGCGAGGAGGCCTCAATCCCAAAGCCATTAGAAGAGAAGGCCATATTATAGCGTGGAACTTTAAAATGTCTTTCCCCACTAATTGAACATCAGCTGGCCAGAACAAGGAAAATCTTTCCTCATCAGTAGAATATCCTAAAGCGGAAATATAGTTAATTAGAGCATCGATCCACACATAGATAGTATGCTTTTCTTCCACCGGACAGGGCACTCCCCACTCCAATCTTAATCTGGTTACGCTAATGTCCTTTAGCCCCTTCTTGATGAATTCGATCACCTCGTTCCTGCGAGTGGGGGGAAGGATGAAATCGGGATTTTCCTCAATATAATTAAAAAGCTTCTTTTGGTATTTGGAGAGTCTGAAGAAGTAGCTTTCCTCCTTTACCTTCTCCACCGGTCGCCCACACTCAGGGCAAAGGCCACCTTCACCCAGCTGCGACTCCAGCCAGAAACTTTCACAGGGGATGCAGTACCAGCCTTCATAAACTCCCTTATAAATATCACCTTGCTCATATAATCTCAGGAAAATTCTCTCCACCACCTTAGTATGGCGGGATTCAGTGGTGCGAATAAAATCATCATAGGAAATGCAGAGCTTTTCCCAAAGGTTCTTAAAACGTCTTACTACCTGGTCGGCAAGCTCCTCAGGTGCGAGTCCTTTTCTTTTCGCCGCCTGAGCAATCTTATTCCCATGCTCATCGGTTCCGGTTAAAAAGAAGACGTTGTATCCCTTGAGGCGTTTGTATCTTGCCAGGGCATCGGCAGCAACGGTAGTATAGGCGTGTCCTATGTGCGGTAGATCGTTAACGTAATAAAGAGGGGTAGTCAGGTAAAATTTTTCCCCCATTTTGTATCTCCTTTAATCGTTATGTTAGCATCAAACCATCCTTATGTCAAGCTAACCCATCCATCTCTAAGAATTGACAGACTGAACTTTATTCTTATAATAACTTTTGAGTAAAGATATAAGAGTCCTTTTTATTTAACCGCCTATGGAAAAAATTTTTACCGCTAAGGAAGCATCAAAATATCTTAATATACCCCCCTCCACTCTCTATCGATATATAAAACAAGATAAAATTCCTTGTTTTAAAAAGGAAAAGAGGTGGAAGTTTAAAAGGTCCTCCCTCATTCAGTGGCTGGAAAAAAGGAATAAAAAGCCATCCATAAAATGGAGACCACTTGGCTTTTCGGAGCTTTCAGTAGGAGGTCAGCCAGTCCCGATAAAAAGCATTCGCCTAATGGACAGGTTGGGGTACTGGCGAAGACATCGGGTCTCAACTGTTCAGGGATTTTACAGTAAGGGGTTTACCAGAATCCCTGCCTGGGGAAGGCTGGCTAAGGACAAGGAGGGTAGGATCGGGGTTCTAGTGACAGGGGCCCATTTTGGACTGATGAAAATTGGACAATCCAAACAGGCTCAAGCCTATCTCCTTGTCTCCTTCAATGCTTTAAGTAAAAAAGCTCGCAAAGCCTTGCTTAAGCAGATTGACTATGAACTTTTTGAGGAAGATAATATAACTTTAGCCAGGGAAAAACGAGCCTAATCTCCTTGAGAATCTTCCTCATTCGAAACTGAAAGGAATTACCGTATTATGCAACGATGGGAAAGGAATCTTTACGGAGCATGGGTAGCTCAATTAATTGCCATTATTGGCTTTTATTTTGTTTTTCCCTTTATGCCCTTTTACATCCAGGAGTTAGGGGTCACTGATGTGAGCCAGGTCGCAAGGTGGGCGGGAATTCTGGCCGCGATTCCAGCCTTGACTATGGCGATATTTTCTCCCATATGGGGCTCCCTGGCGGACAGGTACGGTCGTAAGCTTATGGTAGAGCGGGCTATGTTTGGAGGAGCTGTAATAACGGCCTGTATGGGGTTGGCCACCAACGTCTACCAACTTTTAGTTTTCCGTATCATCCAAGGTGCTCTCACAGGGACAGTGCCTGCCTCTATAGCTCTGGTCTCCACTACAACCCCTCGGGAGAGATTGGGGTTTAGCCTGGGTCTTATGCAAACAGCCGTCTTTTCAGGATCCTCTATTGGGCCTTTATTAGGGGGAGCAGTTGCCGATTTTTTTGGTTATCGCTGCTCCTTCTATGTTACAGGAAGTCTACTTTTCATAGCCGGGCTAATTGTCCTTTTTGGGGTGGAAGAAAGGTTCCAGCCTTTATCCACAGGGGAAATACCTGAGAGAAATTTTTGGAAAAATCTGTGGATAATTTTTTCCTCTCGACAACTTTTAGCTATGATTTTTGTATTATTCTGTGTTCAATTTGCCGGAATGATTGTTTACCCTATATTCCCTCTCTTCGTTCAATCTCTGACTAAAAGCACCTCTCGCATAGCCTCCATTACCGGAGCCATGCTGGCCATAACTGGGATAGCAAGTGCTTTTTCCTCAGCCACTATCGGACGAGTCAGTGACAAAGTTGGATATAGAAACATACTCCTCTTAAGCACATTGGGAGCGGGAATGTTTTACCTTCCCCAGGCGTTTGTAGGAAGCATTCCTCAACTTTTCTTACTTCGGATAGCATTGGGATTCTTCTCTGGTGGGATATTGCCCACTGCCAACGCCATAATTGGCCTCTCGGTCTCTGAAGAACACCGTGGAAAGGTATACGGAATTACGGCCAGCGCATCCGCCCTGGGCAACGCCACAGGTCCTATTGCAGGAGGAATAATAGCCTCGAGCTTGAACTTGAGAGCGGTCTTTATCTTCACCACCGCCATACTTACAATGGCTGGAATCTGGATAATAATGACGGTAAAAGAGCCAAAAATAGCTAAGAAAAAAGGATAAAATAATCCCACTTCCAGAAGTAATGGTTATTTCTTTGTCAGCTTGACCGCCGTCCCATAGGCTAAAAGCTCAGCTGCCCCTCCCATCGTCTGAGTGGTCATAAACCTTACATTTATCACAGCATCGGCCCCGAGTTTCTTAGCCTCATTGACCATTCTATTCAGTGTCTCCTTTCTGGCATCGGCTAATAAATCCGTATATTCCTGAATTTCCCCTCCCACGATATTCTTAAGACCTGCCATAATGTCCCTTCCAAGATGTTTCGCCCTCACCGTGTTTCCCAGCACCAATCCCAAGGCCTCCTTTATTTCATATCCCGGTATGAAGTCCGTGTTAGTAAGCTTCATTTCTCTTCCTCCTCTATCTTTTTCTCCCTTTTAGTCGAAAGAATTATCCCAATCCCTATGGCTATAAAAATCAATGGCCATAGCTTCCACCAATCCTTTACCACTTGCCAGGAAATAATCCCGTAATTAAGCAACAACAGCAAAATGCCCAGAACTATGAAGATAGAGCTCCAGACAATCTGACTTTTCTTCATATTCACCTCCTGGTGTTAGCTTATGAAATTTTGAACAAGCACAATCATAAAAGCTACCAGCACGACAAAGAGAACAGGCAAAAGAAGTAATTTATATACCCCGGCAAAATCAGCCTTAAAATAATCCTTCGTTACAATAAGACATAGATGAACAGGGGAAAGAAGAACTCCTGTGAATCCACCAGCGTAAGCCAACATCACATAAGTTAAGTTAGGGTTATCTATCCCGATGAAAGGCAAAAGTATGGGAAAGGCAATCCCCACAAAAGCGGTAGTAACTCCTGTAGAGAGAGCGATGAAAAAGGGAAGAAAAAATAAGACGAACAAGGGAGAAATTCCTGCATAATTGAAGACCCCGGGCATCCTCACCAA
Organism: uncultured Clostridia bacterium; assembly: GCA_964429955.1. GTDB lineage: Bacteria > Aerophobota > Aerophobia > Aerophobales > B47-G16 > CAYSEE01. The sequence goes on from CAYSEE010000034.1 coordinate 6,864, forward strand.
TACACCGGAGGCCTCAAGAACTCTTTTAAACACCATCACCGAAACTATGAGAAGGACTATCCTCCAGGATAAGCTATTCTTAAGAACAAAGAATATTCTCTCCCTCTTTATCCTCGTCGTTGCAAGGGTAAACCCCACGATTATCAACAAGGACAGGATTAACTCCCACTTAAGCACTAAGACGAAAAAGATGATGGCAAGAATAGGCCAGGCACTTAAGAGAAAGCTACAAATTCCCTTGATAACCTCTCCTTTTCCCTTCTTTGAGGAGAATTTATAAGGGAGCCTGCTTAGCCCGAAGATGCATCCAGAAAAAATGGCGGACAGGGTCAGGGGCAGTTGAGCAAGCACAATTCTGTACAGCGGGACGCTAAGAATGGCACTGGTTAAAACAAGCCCCGGATAAAGTGGCCAGGTGTACTCCCAGATGTGACGAAACCAATAATTCAGGAAGGTCTTATTTTCAGGGGTTAGCCCCATTTTATTGCCGGATTCCTCAACTATGGGAGCTGAAAGCATCGCTCCCGCAGCTACAGGAAGAAGCCCTATCAAAGTGGATGGGATAACCAGTGTTACTCGTCTATCCCTAATAAATGCCTCAAGAGAAGAGTTAATATTCTTTAAATTCCCACCCTCGTTTAGGAGATTGCCCAAGGTAAAGATAAGCAGAATACTTCCCACTAATTTGAGGGTGGTTGGGGCAATGAGAGCAAAAAGAAAGTTTTCTAAAATTGCAGTAATCCGCATTCCAGAAAGAATTCCTACCAGGAGCGAAGCCAAAAGTATTACCGAACCAAGATCCAGTTTTTTCTTCGTTAAGATATTTGAAATTTAAGGAACATCGTCCAATTTTTGCCCACAATAGGGGCAAAACGATACCCTTCCCGTGTAGAGTTTGCCACAATAAGGGCAGACGTGCGTCCCTTTCCCGGAGCCTTTCTTCTGGGATAACTTCGGCCTCAAGATAAAGTAAAGAGGGAGGAATATGATGAGCAGAAGCCAGACTCCCAGAAACCATCCGAAGGCCTTCCATTGGCTATATCCCCTCTTTCTTGCATCCATAGCTACCCATAAACCTATGAGAAAGGGAATAAGAATGGCTATTGCCCACATTTTTTCTCCCTTGTTCCTTTAACTCATCACTCTCAACTGGGTGATGGTGCCGGAGGTGGGGGTTGAAC
>CAYSEE010000035.1:0-7975 GCA_964429955.1 uncultured Clostridia bacterium
TACGCAAATAATAAAGTTGGGGTACCGACAGGGAGATAATTCCTTAATGTGTAAGGTAAGGCTGGTCTAACCTGAATTTAGTTGAAACTATTTCCTTATATAATCAATCGATTATGGAGTAAACTTCCGAATCCGGATTAAACTATTTTGAGAAGATTGCGCAATATAAAGCTTATTCTGGAGTATGATGGCACTCGCTACTATGGGTGGCAAAAACAGCCAGAAGTTCCCACAGTCCAGGAGGCAGTGGAGAGAAGTCTTTTACTTCTTCTTAAGGAGAAAGTCGAGCTAATCGCTGCTGGAAGAACTGATGCCCATGTCCATGCCCAGGGCCAGGTGGTGAATTTCAACACTTCCACTTCACTCCCACTCCACGCCGTTACTCCCGCATTAAATAGTTACCTACCCGGGGATATAAGGGTTAAAAAAGCCGAAGAGGTGCCCTTGGACTTCCATGCTCAGAAAAGTGCCTTGAGCAGGACATATAAATATGTAATTTACAATCATCGTTTTCTATCTCCTTTTTATCGTAATTTTGCCTGGCACATACCCTTTAATTTGGAGCAAGGACGAATAATGAAGGCCTCTCGATTTTTAATAGGGGAGCATGATTTTTCCTCCTTTCAGGCTCAAGGGAGTCCAACCTCTCCCTTTCGAAGGATAGAGAGAATTAATCTCTTTAAAAAAGGAAGACTTCTTGTTATCTACATAAAAGCCAATAGTTTCCTCTATAAGATGGTTAGGAATATAGTAGGAACCTTAGTGGAGGTAGGACGGGGGAAAATAGACCCTCTCGAGGTGAAGGCGATATTAGAGGCGAAGGATAGAAAAGTTGCCGGCCCCACCGCTCCACCTCAAGGGTTATATTTGGTAAGGGTAGGATATAAAAGTGGTAGATGATGGGGATCACCCTTATGGAAGGAAGAAGCGGAGTATTGACATAGATATAGTTTGTTGTAAAATGGAGGGTGAAAAACGCTTTGTAAGGAGGGAAGATGCTCTGTCAAATTTGTGGACAAAGGGAGGCTACCTTTCATTTTAAAGAAGTAATAAATGATGAGACAAGGGAACTCCATTTATGTGAAGTTTGTGCTAAGGAGATGAATCTGTTAAAGGAGTCCTTTTTTGCCCCTACTTTTTCTTTGTCTAATTTAATGACCGGCTTGACCGATTTGGAAATTCCGTTTCTTCCAAAAGAGCAAAGAGTTTGTCCTGGTTGTGGCTTAAACTATGAGGATATAAGAAAGAAGGGGAAAATGGGCTGCAGTTCCTGCTACCAGACTTTTAAGGAATACATAATCCCCCTCTTAGAGAGAATTCACGGTAAGGCTTATCATTCGGGTAAAATTCCCCAGGAGAGAAAGACTAAGGATAATATAAGTAAAAGGATTTATGAATTACGAAAGGAGCTGGAGGAGGCGATAAGAAAGGAAAATTACGAGAGAGCAGCCAAGCTTAGAGACGAAATTCGTGGACTTGAAAAGGGCGGGAAAGAAAAATGAATTTAAAAGAGATGGCTAATTCCACTAATCAATGGTTAAACGGGGATGGGCCGGAAGCAGACATTGTTTTTAGCTCAAGGGTGAGACTGGCCCGCAATTTGAGGGATTTTGTTTTTCCTCCCTGGGCTAAGAGTTCCGTATTGAAGGATGTCTCAGAAATAGTTTTAGATGCTGTAAAGAGAAGTAATTATTTTAAAGATGCCTATTTGATCAATATGAGCGAGCTTTCCCTAAAGGAAAGAAGATTCCTCTTAGAGAGACACTTAATCAGTGTGGAATTTACCGAAAAAGGGGATTATAGGTTTTTAGTGGTACAGAGGGGAGAGATAATTTCTCTAATGATAAATGAAGAGGATCACCTGCGCCTACAAAGCATTCTTTCAGGTCTTCAGATAATGGAAGCCTGGAGGTTATGTGACAGGGTAGATGATGAGTTAGGAGAAGATTTGAAATACGCTTTTCTTCCTCAGCTGGGATATCTTACTTCCTGTCCTACTAACACAGGAACAGGAATGCGAGCCTCCTGTATGGTGCATTTACCGGGATTAGTGGCTACTCGTAAAGTAGGGGAACTGGTAAAGAACATTTCTCAATTGGGACTGGTAGCCAGAGGTTTGTATGGGGAAGGAACGGAATCCCAGGGTGATTTTTTTCAAATATCAAATCAGGTTACCTTGGGTCTGAGGGAGGAGGAAATTGTGAATAATGTGGAGAGGGTAACTCGGCAGGTGGTTGAGCAGGAGAAGAAAGCAAGGGAGGTTTTGCTTAAGAGAAACGAAACTCAGCTCAGGGATCAAGTGGGACGAGCTTATGGTATTTTAACCAATGCTCATATGATCAGTTCCAGGGAAGCTATTGAATTACTTTCAAAGCTAAGATTAGGGGTAAGTTTACATCTACTGCCTAATTTTAATATAGGTGTTTTAAATGAGCTTCTTTTCCTGATCGGCCCTGCTCAGCTTCAAGTTATGAGCAAAAGAGACTTAAACCCCCTTTCCCGAGATGAGCTAAGGGCAAAGATTATCAGGGAGAAGCTGAGTTTATGAATTAATGGGAGTTTCTGGATATGAGGGGTGAGCGCTCCTTATTGAAAAAGGTTGAACGAACAATTGGAAAATATCAAATGCTCGCCCCAAAGATGAGGGTGATAGTGGGAGTATCAGGTGGTCCTGATTCTATCACTCTACTTCACCTTCTTTTCAGAATGAAAGCTCAGTATAACCTTCAATTATGCGTTGCCCATTTAAATCACCAATTGAGGGGAAGGGAGGCAGACGAAGAAGCTAAATGGGTGAAGGAGTTTGCTTTGCATTTGAAGATCCCTGTGATAATGGATTCCTTTAATGTTGCTTTTCTGGCCGAAAGAAAAGGCCTTTCCTTGGAGGAAGCAGCGCGCCTTGCCCGTTATAATTTTCTTGAGAGAGCAGCTGATCAAATAGGAGCAGACAAGATCGCCTTAGGTCACACGGCTTCCGATCAAATAGAGACTCTTTTGATGAGATTGATAAGGGGATCCGGACTGGACGGACTTTCTGGTATACCACCGGTTAGGGGAAGGATTATTCGTCCTTTGATTGAGATATTTCGAGAGGAAATAGAGAAGTATTGCGAGGAGAATAACCTTCATCCCTGTCGAGATTCCTCTAATAAGGAAATTTCCTTTCTGAGAAACAAAATTCGCCTGAATTTAATTCCTTATCTCTCCGAGAGGTACAATCCTCAGATTAGAAAAGGCCTCTTTCAGACAGCTGAGATCTTAAAAGAGGAAAATGAGTATCTCCAGAGGGAATCGGAAAAGGTTTTCAAGTCTCTGCATAAAGAAAAAAGGGATGGACAAATAATTTTAAATGTAGAAGAATTAGCTTGCTTGCATTTATCCTTGAAACGAAGGGTTATCCGTAAGATCATCCACCAGATAAAAGGAGATTTAAGAGGAGTTAAGTTTACTCATATCAATTCCATTTTGGAATTAACTGAGAACAAGGAAGGTAAGCAATTGCATCTACCAGGGAACCTGGTGGTAGAAAAGCAGGGCAAAAGTTTAATATTCAAAAAGAAGGAAAAGGAAGAGGAGCTGTTTTTTTCCTGTCCTCTTGTGGTTCCCGGGAAAACAAAATTATCCAGGTTAGGTTTGGATTTTGAGACTGAGGTCCTCCTTAAGCCTCCCTCCCCTCTTCCCCAAAATAATGATGAGGCTTATCTTGATTTTGATAAGATTGAGGAGCCTCTTTTTATTCGGAAGAGAAAAAAGGGGGACAAATTTCAACCCTTGGGTATGAGGGGAAGAAAAAAAATTAAGGACTTTTTCATCGATCTTAAGATACCCCGAAAAGAGAGGGATAAAATTCCTCTTTTGACGTTTAAGGATAGAATAGTTTGGGTGGTAGGCTATCGTATTGATGAGTACTTTAAGTTAACGAAGGATACAAAGAAAATTCTTAAGGTGAGGGTACATAGAAATTATGAAGGAACGAAAAGCTGAGGTGGAAAGAAGGACAGGGGAAACTTATGTCAAGGTTTCCTTGAATTTAGATGGAGAAGGAAAAGCCCAGGTAAAGACAACTTATCCCTTTTTAGACCATATGCTATCTTTATTCTCCTATCATGGGCTCTTTGACCTGGAAGTATTGGCCAGAGGAGATACACAGGTAGACTATCACCATTTGGTGGAGGATGTAGGGATTTGTTTGGGAAAGGCTGTAAGAAATGCCTTGGGAGAGAAGAGGGGAATAAAAAGGTATGGGAATTTTTTCGTTCCTATGGATGAGGTTTTAGTGCAGGTGACTATGGACATTAGCGGACGTCCTCTCTTGGTATTTAATCTTCCCTCACAGATGGAGGAAGAACGTGAATTTGAGCTAACCAGAGAATTTTTTAGGAGCTTTTCCTCGTATTCAGGAATTACACTCCATATTAATTTACATTATGGAAGGGGTTATCACCACGTCATAGAGGCTATTTTTAAGGCTTTCGGCCTGAGCTTAGAACAAGCAACAAGGTTGAACGAAAGAAGGAAAGGGGTTCCCTCTACTAAGGGAATGCTTGAGGGAGTTGAGCTGTGCGAGTAGTAATTCAACGGGTAAGAAAGGCTTTATGCGAGATAGAAGGAAGAACGGTGGGAGCCATTGGTAGAGGGATGGTGGCATTTTTAGGTATTGGAAAGGGAGATAGGTTACAGGACGCTAAATATTTAGCTGAAAAATTGGTTAATCTTCGTGTATTTGAGGATGATAAGAGAAAGATGAATCTATCCCTTGCACAAACAGGAGGCGAGATTCTCATTATTCCTCAATTTACCCTCTACGGAAATTGCAGGAAGGGACTACGTCCTAATTTCACTGATGCGGCTCCCCCCGAAATTGCCAAAGACCTTTATTTAAAATTCATAGAGTTGATGAAGAAAAGGATAACCAAGGTGGAAAGGGGAGAATTTGGGGCCAGAATGAGAATTTTGGTGGATAACGAAGGTCCGGTGACCTTAATTCTGGACAGTCGTTAGGATTTACATCAAGGTGAACAAAATGGGAAAGGTGAGTGTAGGTTTGGAGGTAGGCACGGATTCGATAAAGGCGGTAGAATTAGTCCATAGAAGAAGGGGCTATAAGTTGAGAAAACTGGCCAGGGTGAAAACGCCGTTGGCAAATGCGAATAGCAATATGCAGGAAGTTATAGCAGAAGCTATCAAAGGTCTTTTTGATAAATATAAGATTAGCACAAAACAGGTTATCTCGGGAGTGGGAGGGGATTCAGTAATTATCCGGAAGATAAAGACACCTTTAATGACGGAGAAGGAATTAAAGGGGGCTATTAGATGGGAAGCTGAGGAGTACATTCCCTACCCAATTGATCAAGTATCTTTGGGATTTTACATTCTCAAGGAGGAGCTGCTCCCCAGAGAGGAAAAGAAAATGTCCGTAATACTGGTAGGGGTGAAAAAAGAGGTAATTAATACTCACCTCCAAATTCTTCAAAGAGCGGGTATTTCACCTCAAGTCATCGATGTAAATCCTCTTGCTCTATTTAATATTTATGAATTGTCCAATCCTGGAGAAATGGATGGAATAGCACTTGTTGAGATTGGACACAGCACAACCACCATCATCCTCTTAAACAAGGGCAACCCCTTTTTAATAAGAAGCATAAATATTGGAGGTTCTCAGCTTACGCAAGCTATTGTCAAAGAGTTAAATGTTAACTATACAGCAGCGGAGGAGATGAAGAGAAGATATGGGCTTTTAAGCCTGAGCGAAGGAGAGGTTGATGAAGAAAAAGTTAAGGTCGACCAGATAATCAAAAAGTCCATAGCTGATCTGGTAGAGGAAATTGCTCGCTCCTTTGAGTATTATAGTTCTCAAACGGAAGGGGCAAAGGTGAAGAAAATAGTTTTGAGTGGAGGTACCTCGTCCCTTAAAAATATGGATAATTTCTTAGCCAGTGAGCTTGGGCTTCCCGTAGGGATATTCAATCCCTTTGATAACATTGTCTATAATTCCCGTGCATTTAAACCCGAGTATTTAGCCCAGGAAGGCCCGATATTTAGCATAGCAGTGGGCTTAGCCCTTAGAGGTTAACTATGACTATGATAAAAGTAAACTTACTACCTCCAGAGATGGTAAGGCGAAAAAGGATTGGCTCTTTTGCCATCTTTGTATCCATATGCGGTCTGCTCGGTATTTTGATATCCATCTTTCTTTTTCTTCCTATAACAAAGGAGGTTGAGCTAACTCAGTCAAAGTTGACATCGGTTAAAAAGGAGGTAAGTAGATATCAGTCTGTATTAGGGGAGTTAAAGAAATTGGAAAATGAAAGGACCGAACTTCGTTCCCGCCTGGAAGCCATTAGTAGTTTAGCCGTGAATCATTCTTATTGGCCTGAGGTTTTATATGTTATAAGTAAGTCTCTGCCACCAAATATCTGGTTGACCAGGTTAAATAAAGCCACACAAGAGGGAGAGGATCTCCTTATCATTGAGGGAAGCAGTCTTACCCAAGCAGTGGATATAGCTAAGTTTATGAAAAATTTAAGTAACTGCTCTCTTTTTAAAGAGGTGAGATTTTTGACTTTGTCCAAAAGGATAATGGAGGGAAGGGAAATAGCCGATTTTAAAATTAGTTGTAAATTGATAAAGTCTACTCTGTAAATTTAGGCAGGCATAAGGTCTGTGTTAAATAGGTAGGGCAATGAAAGGGGGAGAAGTTGCTTTTTACTTTAAAAGGTAGAATAGGAATAGGGGTGGGAGTATTTGTAGGAATAATTGTCGCCTCATATGTAGGGTTTTATATCCCTCAGGCGAAGCTTATTGAAAGGACAAAAAACGAGATAGTCAGGGAGAATTTGAGGCTTAAACAGATTAAGAAAAAAATTGAGGAGTATGAGAAGGTAAAAGAGGAATGTGAACAAATGAAAAAGAATCTAAATTATTATACAGAAATCTGTCTTTCTTCAGAGGAAGAGGTTTATTCCTTGCTGCGAGATCTGGGATTCAGCGCCCAGACATACGGCATCAATTATATAAAAATATGGGCTGAAAAAAAGATTCCAGGAACTTATTATAACCGTATTCCGGTGAGGATTCATCTATATTCTACCTATCATTCCCTGGGTAGGCTTCTTTCCGAAATCAGCAAGAGGGATAAGATGGCCTCTTTTAGCGTGGAAAATATCCAAATAGCAAAGGCAGGCAAAGGGGCTCCTTATACAGTCGAGGCAGATTTGATCCTTTATATGTATACATATAAGGAGGCTTCATCTGGGATAGTAAGCAGAGAGGGGAAAGAGGAAGAGAGGTCAAGGGGATATTCTGCCGTAACCCAAAGGAGGAGAAGATGAGGTGGCTAAGGGTGTCCGTTATTTTTTTGGGAGCCTTCGCATTCATACTCACTTTTTCTATCCTGCCCGTCTTTCCAACTCAAGAAGTGGCTCAACGAAAGCAAGTAAATAGTGAGCCCGGAGCCTCTTCCTTCTATACTTTTTCATACAGAAGTGAGGGCAGACGAGATCCTTTCGTTCCTTTAGTAAGCAAAGAAGAGAAGAAGGAAATGGAATTGGAGACAAAGGAACTTGAAACAGAGGAAGTGAAAGAGTATGACTTGATTGGTTTAGTATGGGATGCAAAGGAAGCTTTTGCTATCATCAAGAGAAAAGATGAAAAATGGATTGTAAAGGAGGGAGATGTAGTAAGTAATTTTCAGGTAGTTAGCGTCGAAGGTGAAAAAGGAGAGGTTATTTTAAAGGAGGGGCATCGTTTAATTAAGCTTACAATAAGGGGATAGGTATGAAGAAATTAAGAATTTTAGCAATATTGGTAATGCTGGAAATAGTATTGGTAATGGCTACTTCCTTTAGTCACCCTGGAGCTGCCTTTCAGGATTTAAAACTTGTCTCTGTGGAGTTCAAGGAGGTTGACTTAAGGGATGCTCTGCGTATTCTCTCCGCCAAGACAGGGGTGAACATAATTGCCTCGCCTGAGGTTG
>CAYSEE010000036.1:0-7954 GCA_964429955.1 uncultured Clostridia bacterium
TTTATTTCCTTTCTTATCTTCTTAGAAACCTTAAAGCTTCCTTTCCAGCCACTGGGCAGTTTCTCGCTTGTGTTTTCTTCTTCGTAGTATCTTTCTCCTATGATCTCCCCCTTTGCCTCGACATCCCAATCATTCTGGCTCCATTTTAACGAAAACTCTCCCAAAATTTGTGGAAGATAAGGAACTACCTTACCTGGACTTACGGTATTCTTTGCCTCCTGGTGAGTGTAAACGAATTCCTGCTCAAAATTATCACTAAAACGGTGAAGAAGCCTCAGTCGTCCTCCCTGGAGAAGAATATCAGCGTTAATTGGCCTCACCGGCAATTTTGCACCGTCTCCGTTCCAGATGACCTCTTCCCCTTCTCTATGAAATGCCTCAAAGGAGATATCCATCCGGGAAGAGGCCTTGTATTCCAGGCCAAGCTTGTAATTCCAGGTATTTGATGGTCCTACTTCAGGATTTACCTCTACATAGTCGTTGGATATGTATAAGTCGGAGAATTTGGAAAGATAGAACTCCTTCTCTCCGGTTATCTTTATTCGCATCCGAGGATTTACCTGATAAAGAATATTAAGATAAGGCAGAAATTCCTGCCTGTTCCCTATTCCCTTGGTGCCTATCCTTGCACTTACGGCCAAGCCCTTTATATTACCCACGGGAATAGCCTTACTCCTTATCCAGAAATGAGATTGATTTTTATGCCTGGTGCTGCCATTATTTAGAACTTCCCAATCAGCATCGATCCCCAAACTTAGGGGAAGTTCTCCCATCTCCATTTCCACCTGAGCTCCGTAACCGAGTCCTTCCCATTCCTGATAAGGATCGTCTATGCCCGATTTCTCCGCCCAACCTTTCACCTTAAAGGTATTTTCTCCCCCCCGAAACCTCCAATCCCCCTTTATGCCAAGTTTATTTTTGCTTCCCTCTTCTTCGGGAAAGTCCATTTTTCCCTGAGATCCCTCTAAGCCAAGGGAAAATTTCCTTTCCTCTGATAAATCCCAGCTAAGCTCCAACCTTGCTCTATCTCCTTCCTTAGGTAAAAACTTGTTTTCGTATTTGACGTAATGAGAGGTAAAATCTCTTTCCAGCGTAAAAAAGCATATGTTCTTTTCTTCCTTTTCCTTTTTTCCGTAGTTCAATAGATAGCCAAAATTATTATCTTTTCCGAGGTAGGCAGAAAAACCAAGATAGGGAAGGGATAATTTTTCCCTTTTTGGGGCCGGGACGGTCTTCTCTCTTGGCGGAATTTCAAGAGGAGGCCGAATTAATTCCTTTTGCCCCCTATAGGACATCCCGATAAATTCCTCCCCCCGAGGATATTCCAGGGGCCAGATAAGCTCATCATAGCTGCCAAAGAGGGTGGAGAGAGAGGGTCGAGGAAGGGGAGGAGGGGAAATCCCCCTTCTTTCCCGGGGAATGACCTTAACCAAGGGAGCTCTCTCTATAGTAGGATAAGAGGGCGGATAATATGGTTTTTTCGCTAAGAAGGTCTCAAGAGGAGGCCGAATTAATTCCTTTTGCCCCCTATAGGACATCCCGATAAATTCCTCCCCCCGAGGATATTCCAGGGGCCAGATAAGCTCATCATAGCTGCCAAAGAGGGTGGAGAGAGAGGGTCGAGGAAGGGGAGGAGGGGAAATCCCCCTTCTTTCCCGGGGAATGACCTTAACCAAGGGAGCTCTCTCTATAGTAGGATAAGAGGGCGGATAATATGGTTTTTTCGCTAAGAAGGTCTCAAGAGGAGGCCGAATTAATTCCTTTTGCCCCCTATAGGACATTTGAGCAGGTCCTTTAGTTCTAATTATCTCTAAATAAGACTTGTCCTCTCCCCTGACTATTATGGTGGGAAGCTTCCGGGGAAGGGGCTGAGTTTCCTGTGCCCAAAGTGGATTAGACAAAAATATCAAAAATATCGCCAGAAATATTATCCTTATCATTTTTCTCACCTGCCTTCTAATTCCTTCAGTCTTTTCCTCGCCTCATTTTCCCATTCTCTCTTAAGAGAGGGTTCCTGCAGGATTTTCTGGTAGGTTTTCCTTGCCTCCTCTGTGTTTCCCAGAGCCTCATAGCAAATCCCTACTCGCAAGCGGGCTTGAATTCCCCATTCTTTGTACTGAGGGTAAAGGATGGGAACCCTTAGGTACTCAGTTAAGGCGTTTTTAGGATTATTCTCATTAAACCAACAATCTCCCATCCTGAATTGAGCTTCTACAGAGAGTCTGTTGTCTTCACTGGTTTTTACCACAAGGGCGTATTGCTTACGTGCCTGAGAAAACTCTTTTCTCTTGAACAACGAGTTGGCTAATTTCAAACGAGCCTGAGGAGTTAAATCCTCCTGGGGATATTTAGCGATAAATTTCTGAAAAGCGTCCCCTGCTTTTTCCCACTCCCCCAGGTTCTCCCAGCAAAGACCGATATTATAGAGGGAGTTGAGGAGAACATCCTTCTCTTTTGCCTCCTGCAAAGCCCTGTTGTAAGAGGTAATGGCTTCTTCGAATTTTTTCTGTTTGGACAAGGATTCCCCTAACCTGTAGTAAACCTCACCCCTTAAGGGATTTTCTGGAAATTTCTGAGCGAATTGAGAATAAAAATAGGAAGCCTGAGAGAAATTCCCTGACTGGTAAGAACAATAACCTGCCCAGTAGTAAGCTAAGGGGAGATGAGGGCTTTCGGGGAAGTCGTTAATTAGCTTTTTCAGCTCTACTACAGCCTGAGCGTATTTTCCCTTCTTTAAAAAGTAATTGGATATTTTAAATTGGGCGGTGTCCGCTTCCTTAAATTCAGGATATTCCCTTACTACCTTGTGGAAAACTTGTAGAGCCTCCTCCTCTTTTCCCATTTGCTGATAGCATTCTCCTGTCCTGTATAAGGCAGCAGGAGCGAGGCTGTTCTCTGGATACATTTGAATTAATGATTGAAAGGCATTTAAAGCCTCCTCGTACTCTTTTTGATTATAGAGGCAATTTCCGATAAGATAATGAGCGCCGGGTATCAACTCTTCCTCCTGAGGGAATTTCTCTATTACCTTTTGAAAAGCCTTTTTGGCTTCTTCAAATTTATCCTGGTTGAAATATGTCCAACCTATGGCATACTGCGCACTGGGGGCAAGTGCATCCTCAGGATAAAGGCTCAAGAATTTCTCATACTGCTCTCTGGCCTCCTCGTATCTTCTCAATTTGAAATAAGAGGCGCCGATCTGGTAAATGGACAAAGAGACAAGATTGGAGGTGGGAAATTGATTTATTAACTTCTGGTAGGATTGGATGGCCTCCTCAAATTTTTTCTCATTGAAGAGACAATTTCCTATTTGAAGCAAGGAGTTATCCACCCATTCCGACTGAGGATATCCCTGGATAACCCTTTTAAACTCCTCCCGCGCTTCACTATACTTATGTTGCTCAAGATAGCACCAACCTCTTTCATATTGGGAACGAGCCGCTAAGGGAATATGGGGATACTGAGCAATGACTTTCTGGAAAGAATTTAGCGCCTTGTCATATTGGGATAGATCAAGGTATATCTCCCCTAAGCGAAAGAAGGCATCGGGGATGTATTCCGAGGAGGGGAATCTTTGAGTTAGCTGGTTTAAAAATTTGGCCGCTTCCTCCGGCTTTTCCTCACCTATAAGTGAGTAAGCTATTCCATATAAGGAATCATCCGCAAACTCACTTTTAGGATAATTTTCCACTACCTTTTGATAGGTTTCCCTTGCCCTGGCGAAGTCTCTTTGGAAATAAAAGCAGTCCCCCAGACGTGTCCAAGCCTCGGGCAGGTAGGAAGAAGTGGGAAATGAATTAATAAATTCTTGAAAGGATTCAGCTGCCTTGGGATAATTCTTTTCCTTAAAGTAGGTATAGGCGATGCCATATCGGGCATCCATTGCCCATTTTTTCTCACGGGGATCTTTTAAGCTCTCCTCATAAGCTTTTCTTGCCCCTGGGTATTGGCCAAGGTTGTAAAGTACCTCTCCTTCCCAGTAGTGAGCGCCGGCCTGGACGAAGTCATCTCTTGCCCGATCAAACTTTTTCTCCATAAAGTAAGAGAACCCCCGTTCTAAATAGGCCTGAGATAGGTACTCTGAGTTAGGATAATTTGAGATAAAGGTAGAGTATGCTTCCTCGGCTTCCTTGTAATTTTTTTTCAAATAATAAATCTTAGCTATGCTATATTGAACTCGAGAAATATCCCTAAACTGAGGGAATTTTTTCCTTAGCTCCTCAAATGTCCATAAGGCCTTATCGTATTCCTTTAGTTCAAAGAAAGCGTAACCCAAACTGTAAAGGGAATTGGGAATGAACTTACTTTCAGGATAGTCCTTGATTAGCTTATGATAAAAAAAGACAGCCTTTTCGTAATTCTTAAGTTGATAATGGCATTCTCCTATCTGATACAGGCTCTCATCGATTAACTGGCTGGCAGGATATTTTTGCAGGAGAGTCTGAAAGGAAAGGAGAGCTTTTTTATACTCTCCCTGATGCCAAAAGCTCATTCCTATATAATATTGAGCCTTATCACAATTCTCATCCTCGGGAAAGGTATCAATAAATCTCTGAAATTCCTCAGCAGCCAGGTCAAACCTCTCCTCTCTAAACAAGCCCTGAGCAAAGAGAAATTGTTCATAAGCTTCCTTTTCCTCTCCCCTGGCCTGGGGAAGAAAAACAAGGCCTATTAACACAAGTGCAATTCCTACCGCCAATTTCTTTTTCATCTTTTCACCTTCCTTGAAGATATTTTTGAATCAAGCTTTTGTTTAGAATATACAATACAATATAATTTTTGTCAAATATTGCTTCCCTTTAAAATTTTGAAATTTGTAGTATAATTAGGAAGGAAATGAAGAGACCGCTTCCACGATCGTTCTACTGTAGGGACACCAAAGAAGTAGCCAGGGATCTTTTGGGGAAGGTGTTGGTTCACCGAACCGCTGATGGTATAACAAAGGGAAAAATAGTTGAAACAGAGGCATATTATGGGCCTGATGATCCGGCCTCTCACGCCTATAAGGGAAGGACGAAAAGGGCGAGGATTATGTGGGGAAAGCCGGGCATAGCCTATGTTTATTTCACCTATGGAATGCATTATTTGCTTAATGTTGTGACAGAGGAGGAAGGAAAAGCTGGGGCAGTCTTAATTAGGGCCTTAGAGCCACAAGAGGGGATTGATTTAATGAAGAAAAGAAGAGGGCTTAGCGAGGTTAACACTTTGACCAATGGTCCTGCCAGGCTAACCCAGGCCCTTGACATAACTACAAGGGAAAATGGAATTGACTTAACCAGGGGTGATCTGAGGATTGAGGAGGGTAAAGATGAGGAATTTGAAATTATTTCTGCTCAAAGGATAGGAATTAAAGCTGGAAAAGAGGCAAAGCTAAGATTTTACATAAAAGGGAACAAGTTTATATCCAAATTGAGCAGAGCCGAATAGCTGCACTACATCTCCTTTTTGTTGGTCTTTTTCAGCTAACAACTTAAGAACCAAGAACCAATAACCAAGAACTCGTTTAAGGAGGTGAGCAAAAATGGCCGATGTTATTTTATATGAGAGGCCCGAATTAAGCAGTCCTTATTTCATTATAGGATTTGGCGGATGGCCAGATGCAGGAAAGGTTTCCACAAAAACCGTTGAATACCTCAAGAATAAACTGCAAGCTAAGAAATTTGCCGAGATAAGGCCGGATAATTTCTACGATTTTTCCACCCTCCGTCCTTTAACCACGATCAAGGAAGGCTTAGAGAAGAAGTTAAGATTTTCCTCTAACGAGTTCTTCTTCTGGAAAAATAAAAAATCGTCTCATGACCTGATAATTTTTCTCGGAACCGAGCCCCATTTAAGGTGGGATGAATATGCTAACCTTCTTATCGGTCTTGCAAAAGAGCTTAGAGTGGAAAAGGTATGTATGATAGGAGGAAACTATGCCGCCGTTCCCCATACTAAGGAGTCAATCTCAGGGCTGGTCAGCCATCCTGAACTAAGGGAGGAGTTGATAAAGTACGAGGTGGATTTATCTGAATATCAAGGCCCCGCCAGTATTCATACTCTTTTACTGGATAGTTGCAAAAAGGCGAACATAAAGGTCATTAATTTATGGGGGAATGCACCGCATTATATCAGAGGGTGGAATTCCAAAGTTTCTTATGCCTTATTGAAGAGAATAACTAAAATGTTGGAGATAGAACTTGATCTTGAGGATATCAGGGAGGAAGGTGAGCGTTTAGTTGCCCAGATAGACAAGCTTATCGGGCAGGAGCCAAAGCTTCAGGGATATGTCAAGAAATTGGAGGAGAATTATGAGCTCAGGAGAAAGCCGGAGGACAAAGATGAGCTCATCAAGGAAATTGAGGAGTTTCTAAAAAGGCAGGAAAATTGAGCAAGGAACATTTAAGGATTATGTATGGCTCATAAAACTTATCCTACCCGTTTTCCTTTAAGAAAATTAAATAGAAAGGCGGACTTTAAGAAGAGGAATATGCCTCAAATTCCAAAGCCAAGAGCCGCCGGGAGAAAGGGCAGAGGAATATCCCGAAGAAAAACAGGTTAGAGAAGACTAATCAACGAGATGCCCGCCTAACTCGTTTACATTTTTAGGCAGTTTTCCTGAATTCATCACCCTTTTACCCCCAAATATGTAAACAAGTTATAAAATCCCTTTCAACGAAAAATATCCCCAAAAATCCCTAAAGGGCTGTTGAGTTAAGGCTTACTTTCAATTTTTCTGTGATTTAAATTGAGGGGTTGACAAAAGAAAAGTTTGGGTTATATTATTATATAAACGATAATATAAACGATTAGTATAACGTTTATCTAAAACGGATATGAGAAGAAAATTGGTCACCATTAAAGAGGTAGCTAAGTTAGCCGGGGTCTCTACGACTACTGTTTCTTATGTGATTAACAAGACCAGGTTTGTAAGTGAGGAGACCCGAGCAAAGGTACTCAAGGCGATAAATGAACTTGGTTACCACCCCAATATAGTTGCCAGGAGCTTAAGAAATAGAAGGACGGGTACGGTCGGGTTAATAATCTGCGATCTTATGAATCCCTTTTTTGCGGAAGTACTACAAGGAATTGAAACATACTTGGGAAAAAAGAAGTACGACATCATCGTTACAAATACTAACTACGATTTTGACAAGGAAAAAGAATCGGTTGAGATGCTTTATGGTAAACAAGTGGAGGGGGTGATCATTGTTCCCGGAGGGAATAATGATGAGCATATAAAATTTCTCATAGAGCGAAATATTCCAGTCGTATTGCTTGACAAGAAAATTGAAAACTTAAATGTGGATGTTGTCTTGGTGAATAATGTAGAAGGTAGCAAGCGGCTTGTTGAACATATGATAAGTTTAGAACACGAAAGAATCGGAATTATAACAGGACCTCTTAATTCCACTACCGGTAAAGAAAGATTGGAGGGGTATTTAAAAGCACTGAGAGAACATTCTATACCAGAAGATAAAAATTTGATAAAAATTGGCGATTTTAAAAAGCAAAGTGGCTACCTTCTAACCTTAGAGCTTCTTTCACTTATTTCGCCTCCAACAGCTATCTTTGCCTGTAATAATCTTATGGGGCTTGGAGCTATGGAGGCTCTAAAAGAAAAAAAAGTCTGTGTCCCGGAGGAGGTGGGATTGGTAATCTTTGATGATCTACCATGGTTTAGGTATGTTAATCCCCCTTTAACCTGCGTTGCTCAGCCCTCTTTTAGATTAGGTGAGCTGGCAGGACAGCTTCTATTTGAACAAATGAGAAAAAGAAGAAAAAGGCCAAAAGAAGTAGTACTGGAGGTCCAATTAAAAATACGACAATCTGCTGGTGAATTACGAAGTGCTAATAAATCTCGTAAGATTAACAGATAATTTTGCTTTTCTCTTGATGGAGGTTACCTCAAGTGAAAGAGGATGAGTTTAAAAATAAAGGCCGGAGGAGGTGAAAAGTATGTAGGCCAGCATAA
>CAYSEE010000037.1:0-7944 GCA_964429955.1 uncultured Clostridia bacterium
ACCCTTTACTCTTCACCCCTCACTCTTCACCCTTCACCCTTCACTCTCCCATTTCTTGCTAAAATCCCATTTTATGCTATAGTTTTCAGGGGAGAAAATATCACATTTTTACAAGAGGAAGTCACGTCAAACTCAGAAGAGTTTTAGAAGATACGTATTTTTACGGTGGCTAAAGCCACCAGTTCAGTAAAGGACATAATAAAACTATGCTCATCCTCTCCATTTTCATCTTCATCATAGGGCTTGCTGTTGGCTCCTTTTTAAATGTCTGCATTTATCGTCTTCCCAGGGGAGAGTCCCTTATTTTTCCCCCTTCTCACTGTCCCAATTGTGGAACTCCGATAAGGTGGTATGACAACATCCCCATTTTAAGCTACTTTCTATTAAAGGGAAGGTGCCGAAGCTGCTTACATCCTATCTCTCCGAGATATCCCTTAGTGGAAGCTATAGCCGGCCTTTTTTATCTTTCCACCTTTCTTTTTCATCGGATAAATGGCTCCTCTTTCACGTTGTTCTTTCGAGATATTGTCTTTATCTCCTTTTTAATTCCCATCTTTTTCATAGATTTAAGTGACCAGATCATTCCCAATTCTCTCTCCTACGGCCTTATAATTCTGGGACTTCTTTTTGGACTTCTCACAAAATCAATTTTTTCAAGCCTTTTGGGAATAGGAATTGGGGCAGGGCTGTTTTCGGGCATTCATCTTTTGGGCTCCTTCTCTTTAAAGAAGGAAAGCCTTGGGGTAGGGGATATAAAACTTGCCGCAGGGGTAGGGGCAGGGTTAGGATGGGATAAGGCTCTTCTCTGTTTTTTTCTTTCCTTCATATTTGGGGGAATAATTGCTGGTTTTCTCTTACTTTTCCACCTTAAGGGAAGGAGGGACAGGATTCCTTTTGCTCCTTTTTTGGTAGCAGGAGCCTTTATCTCTCTCTTTTTTGGGGAGAGGCTGATTTATTTTTACCTGACCTCTCCCATACTTGGCTGGTGAGCGAGGAATAAAGAGTTTATCAAATTCGGGTTAAAGGAGGACGAAGAATGAGAAAAGAATTTACAGTTATAATAGAGAGAGGAGAAAATCAAAATGAAGAAAGTCAGGGTCAGGGTTCCTGCCTCCACTACTAATTTGGGGCCGGGGTTTGACTGTTTGGGGTTAGCCTTGAAATTATATAATACGGTGGAAATGGAGAAAATAGAGGGAAATGAAGTAATCATAGAAATAAGTGGGGAGGGAGAAGAAGAACTTCCTCGGGATGAGAAAAACATAATCTTTCCTGCCGCCAAAATGGTCTTTGATAGAGTAGGGGAAGATTTTTCTGGATTGAGGATAAGGGAAATGAACAGCATTCCCCTTGGTAGGGGTCTGGGAAGTAGTGCTGCTACCCGTTTGGCGGGGATCATAGCTGCTAACGCCCTTTTAAAGGCGTCCTTAACCAATGACGAGATTTTAAGGTTGGCTGCTCAGCTTGAGGGGCATCCCGATAATGTGGCCGCCTCTCTTTTTGGGGGGCTGGTAATCGTCTACCCTGATGATGAACGATTAAGGTGGTTGAAGCTAAACGTCCCTGACGGTCTTAAGGTGATAGTAGTCGTTCCTGAGATAAAAGTGTCCACTCAAAGAGCACGGAGTGTCCTTCCTCGGAACGTTCCCCTTTCCGATGCGATATTTAATTTGTCCCGGGTGGTGGTGTTAACCTCCTCCCTTATCAGAGGAAAGTGGGATTATCTTGCCCTGGGTATGGAGGATAAATTACATCAGCCATACAGAAAGTCACTTATCCCGGGGATGGATGAGGTTTTCGAGAGTGCAAGAAGGGCGGGGGCAAGGGGGGTTTTTCTCTCCGGAGCGGGATCGGGAATTGCCGCCCTGTCCGATCGGGAAGAGAAAAAAATAGGAGAGGCTATGCAGGAAGCCTTCTCAAAGAAGGGACTGAAAAGCAGGGTGATGATTTTGGAAATAGATAAAGAAGGAGCGTCCATAAGTTGAAAGGAAGAAAGTTTTTTATCATCTTAGCCTTAACGGAGTCACTTATTCTCATCTTTTTGGGTGCAAGGGTGTATTACAGAGTGAGCCAATCAAGATATCAGGTGAGAGAGGTGGAAAAAAAGCTCAGGGAGCTGAAGTTGGAGAACGAGAAGTTGAAGGAGCAGGAAAGGAATGCAAGGAATCCCTTTTACCTGGAAAAACTGGCCAGGGAGAAATTGGGCCTGGCTAAAAAGGGGGAAATAGTGTATAAGATCATCCCTTCGGAGGAGGATAAATGAAGTTATTCTCAAAAGTTACAGTGATCGTAATGGTTTTATGTTTCTTCGTTTCACCATCCTGTGCACAAGACGTAAAAGAGGCTGTGGTGAAGATATACACTGTATACAACAGGCACAATTACTATGATCCCTGGCAGATGTATAGACAGGAGATGCGCAGCGGGTCTGGCTGCATAATAGATGGAGGAAGAATCCTGACAAATGCGCATGTCGTAGGGGATCAGACATTTATTCAGGTAAAGCGTGCCGGTCAGGCGAGAAAATATACGGCGTTTGTAAAAATGGTGGCTCATGAATGCGACCTTGCTATCCTTGGCGTTGAGGATAATTCTTTCTTCTCAGGCGTTGAACCCCTCAAAATTGGGGAGCTACCCAGGGTTAGGGATAGAGTGGCGGTTTATGGTTTTCCACAAGGTGGTGATGAATTATGCATCACCGAAGGTGTGGTATCAAGGGTTGAACATAATTGGTATGCCCATAGTCAGGAATACCTGTTGACCTGTCAGATCGATGCCTCCATAAATCCGGGTAGCAGCGGAGGGCCTGTGATAAAGGATGATAAAATAGTAGGGGTGGCCTTCCAGGCGAGCTCTGGTGAGAACATTGGTTATATGGTTCCCTCGCCCATCATCGAGCATTTCTTAAGGGATATAGAGGATGACAGGTATGATGGGATACCAAGCATTGGAATATCCTGTCAGAAAATGGAAAACCCGGATATCAGACAAAGCTACAGGATGACTGAAGGACAAACAGGGGTGTTGATCACCAAAATTTATCTGGGTTCCCCAGCAAGGGGATTGTTAAGACCGGAGGATGTAATTCTCTCCATTGATGGCAAGAGTATAGCAAATGATGGGACAATAGAATTCAGAAAGGGCGAGAGGACATCGTTTAAATACCTGGTGCAGAGCAAATTCATCGGCGATACACTTGAGCTTCAAGTTTTGAGAGATGGTGAATTGAAAAACGTGGAGGTTAAGCTGACAAAGACTCTGGACGCCTTCCACCTCGTCCCGAACGAGCAATACGATACCCGCCCGGTTTATTATATACTGGGAGGGCTTGTATTTGAGCCCCTGACACTTAACTTTCTGAAGACATGGGGGATGCAGTGGTATACCGATGCTCCACGGGATTTGGTTAATTATTATTTTCTTGGAGAGCCAACAAAGGATCGAAAAGAGGTGGTAATTTTGGTTAAGGTCCTTGCAGATGAAGTTAATATTGGCTATCACAATCGCAGGTATGAGGTGATCTCTGAAGTTAACGGTAAAAAGATCAGGGATATGAGGGATTTGGTGGATGCTTTTGAGAACAACAAGGGCAAATATCACGTTATAGTAAATGAGAGGGGATATAGGATAGTTTTGGATAGGGAAAAAGCTAAGGAAAGCACACAAAGGATTTTGAAGAAATATAATATTAGCTCGGGAGAGTTCTTAGGTGAGCCTTGAAGTAACTCCCAAAATACCCGGGAGAAGGAAAATGAAGCAAATTCTTTAAAGGGTTCAAGAAGGTATGGATAAATAAGTAGAGGGCAAAATGGCAAGGAGCACCTCTTCTTGACAAAGAAAAAAGATATGTTACTATTATATAGAAGCCGGAGTGGCGGAATTGGTAGACGCAGTGGACTTAAAATCCACTGGATAGTTAATATCCGTGCCGGTTCAAGTCCGGCCTCCGGCACTGGTGAACTGGGAGGCCGAACTTGTTCGGTAAAAATATAGCCGAAACTTGAAATTTAAATAAAGATAGCGGGGTGGAGCAGTCAGGTAGCTCGTCGGGCTCATAACCCGGAGGTCGTCGGTTCGAATCCGACCCCCGCAACCAACCACTTTTCCCTGGCGGTGTAGCTCAGATGGTTAGAGCACACGGCTCATACCCGTGATGTCCGGGGTTCGAATCCCTGCACCGCCACCAATTTGCTGTATCGGAATTGCCGAAAAAGTTCAATGTGATAGGAAGGGCTTTAGCCTCTCCATCGGTGAGATAACTTAGGAAGAGGGTGTCTCTTTATAGCGGGTGACCGTAAATCTTTGAATTTCCAGTTCCTCGTCAGATACTCCCCAAAGTCCTGCCTTCTGCTTAGCGATATCTAATTGTTCCTTAATTGTGTTCACTCCATCCAGATCCGGCAAGAGTAGCCCCCTTTGCCAGCCTTTGCTTACAATTACTCCGTATTTTTTAGGATCGAGTTCCTTGGTGGAGCGGATTAGCTCGGGCTTACTTAAGATATCTACTGATATCTCCAGGTCCTTTAGTTCCTCTACCTCTACCGGGGGGAAACGGGGGTCCTGAGTGGCAGCGCTGATGGCATTTTTTATAATTTCCTTGGCGATATTTTCCTCTGTAGGAAGATAAGTGCCTATGCAACCCCTTAATTTACCCTTTTTGTGCAATGAGACAAAAACACCTGCTTTTCCTTGAAATTCCTTTGGAATGTCCTGAGGAGGGGAGATCACCTTTTTCTCTCGGAGGTATTCTTCTATCGTCTTTCTGGCTAAGCACACAGGAAATGCTTCTTCACTCATTTTTCCCTCCTTTTTATCCTGCGACTAACCTTCCTTAGATTATGCCGGCCAACTCCCTCAGTCTTTTTATTCTTTCCTCAATAGGAGGGTGGGTGCTAAACAATCTGAAAAGAAAATCTCCTCGAAAGGGATTAACTATGAAGAGATGGGAGGTAGCAGGAGAGCCTCCTCTAAGAGGATGAGTTTTAGCTATTGTATCCAGTTTTTCTAAAGCATTAGCTAACGCAAGGGGCTTTCCACTAATATATGCCCCTTTCTTATCTGCTTGATATTCTCTGGTCCGCGAGATGGCCAGTTGAACAATCGTAGCAGCCAACGGGGCAAGGATGGAAAGAAGCAGAAGTCCTATCAGCCCTGTTCCTCCTCTTTCTTCATCTCCTCCTCCTAAGAAAACCATCCACCTCGCCCAGTAAGCTATGGTCATAATGGCTCCGGCTAAGGTTGCGGCAATGGTTCCTATAAGGATATCCCTGTTTTTTATATGAGCAATTTCATGAGATATCACTCCCTCTAACTCCTCCCTGTTCAGGGTCCGAAGGATTCCCTCTGTTACCGCTATGGAGGCATGTTCAGGATCCCTACCCGTGGCAAAGGCATTGGGAACATTTAAGGGGATAAGGTAAATTTTGGGCTTAGGGATGTTAGCGGCTGCTGATAGATTACTGACTATCCGATGGATTTCAGGCTCCGATGTCTGGGGTATTTCCCTACCTCTATACATACCGATTACTATTTTGTCACTATACCAGAAGCTTACCAAGTTCATAATTAAGGTTATGAAAAAGGCGACCAATGCTCCCCCAGGACCGGCAATCAAATACCCTACTCCGATGAGAAGCAAGGTTAAGATGGTAAGCAAGATAATGGTTTTAAAGTTGTTCATTTTTCAACCTCCTAAAACAACCCCTTCTTTGATCTGGTATCCTTTTATGAAATCATAGCCGGAAATAGCCTCCCGGCTGGGTAGCTGAACTTTCTTAATTAATAGCACTCCATCTCCTCCTCTCACCAAAAACCCTATCTCTTTTCTTATCTGAGTGATCTCGCCTGGATTTCTCTTTCTTCTTTCTGATTTTTCCCCTGGTAATTCCGTCTCCCAGATCTTAATTTTCTCCCTTTTTCCCCTTATCTCACAGAAGGTGAAAGCGCCTGGATAGGGATTTAATCCTCGAACTTTATTGTGAATACTAAGACATGGCTCGGTCCAGTCAATTCTGCCCTCTTCTTTTCTTATTTTGGGAGCGTAGCTCGCTTCTATTTCATTTTGAACCTTATAATTGACCCTTCCTTCCTTTATTATTTTTATTGCTTCTATTAAAAGGTCTGCTCCCAGTGAAGATAGCTTTTTCTCCAGGCTTTTAGCCGTATCGTAGAGATCAATGGGAATCTTTTGCTGGAGAATTATTCCTCCTTTATCCACCTCTTCCTCTATTTTTTGAATGGTCACCCCCGTCTCCTTTTCTCCGTTAATTATTGCTCGAGGAATAGGGGCTGGCCCTCGATAACGAGGCAATAGAGAGGGATGAAGGTTAATGCAACAAATTTTAGGGATCGAGAGAATATCGGAAGAAAGAATTTTTCCGAAGGCCACTACTGTTACAAGATCCGGAGCAATTTTCCTTAATTGATGGATGAAGGAGGGCTGATTTAATTTCAGCGGTTGATAGACAGGAATACCCTCTTTTATGGCCAATCTTTTTACTGGTGAGGGGGTCGATTTTCTTCCTCTTCCCGCAGGACGATCCGGTTGTGTAACTACCCCCACTACATTTTCCCTTTGAATTAGTCTTTCCAGGGAGGGGCAGGAAAACTCCGGGGTTCCCATAAAAACAATACGCAACACTTTCTTCCTTAATAAAACCCCTGCCCTTAGGGGATGAAAAAAGCTTTTGAGTCGCTTCCTCAAAGGGGTACCTCTCAGATGCAGCGCAGCTCGACAAGGGGCGTGCTGCACCCGCAGTTAGGTTCCCGAAACTAATGTGTTGGCTCAAAGTTTTTATCATCGCCGCTCGGGCAGGGATCAATTAATAGTAGTTTTTAATTCTCTCTAATTTTAACATCTTTCTTCTCTGCCTGCGAATGGCCTTAAGCTTCTTCTTACGTTTTCTCTCCGTGGGCTTCTCGTATTCCTGATGTCTTTTAATCTCCGAGCTCAAACCAGACTGTTGACATTCTATTTTAAAGCGTTTTAAGGCCTCCGAGAAGGAATTATAATTATCCACCTGTATGGTAACCAACCTTTTGCACCTCCTCTATGATTTTTTATAGTTTACCATTTTTTTTAAGATAAGTCAAGGAGGGGGCACTTCTCCCTTTTTATACTCTTTTTTTGCTTAAATTTAATCTTCCCCATTCATCAATGCTGATTAACCTAACCCGAATCTCATCACCCACTTTTACCACGTCGGAGACGTTTTTTACAAATTTGTCACTTAGCTCGGAAATATGGAGCAGGCCCTCTTTGCCTGGCATAATTTCCACAAAAGCTCCGAAATCGGTCACTCGCTTGACCTTACCCAGATAAACCTCCCCTACCTTAGGCTCTTTAATTATATCCTTAATCATTTTTAAGGCTAACTGTGTTTTTTTCTCATCTTTGGAAGAAATGGTAACCTTTCCCTCTATATCATCTATGTCAATTTCCACTCCCGTTTCCTTTATTATTCTTTTGATGATTTTACCTCCCGGGCCAATGATCTCACCTATTTTTTCCAGAGGGATCGAGAGGATGCTTATATTGGGAGCGTAACTGGAAAGTTTGGGTCGAGGCTTTTCTATCGCCTTTGCCATTTCCTGTAATACCAAAGCTCTGGCTTTTTTTGCCTTAACTAAGGCTTCTTCTAATATCTCAAGGCTAACTCCGGAGATTTTAATATCTAATTGAAGGGCTGTGATACCCTCTTTTGTCCCGGCGATCTTAAAGTCCATATCTCCCATATGGTCCTCTAATCCCTGGATATCGGTTAAAATGATCGCCTTATCCTCCTCCTTAATTAACCCCATCCCCACCCCAGCTACTGGCTCAGATATGGGAACTCCTGCATCCATTAAGCAAAGACTTCCTCCGCAAACTGAAGCCATAGAAGAGGAGCCATTGGATTCCAAAATATCTGAGACAAGTCGAATGGTATAGGGGAAGGAGTCATT
>CAYSEE010000038.1:0-7817 GCA_964429955.1 uncultured Clostridia bacterium
GTATTATCTCTCCTCCCCGGGGAATTGTTACCGGTGAGGGGGCGCGCAGGTTAGGGGTGGGAGGAGAGATACTTTGCTACATATGGTAAATATCTGAGGAGGCATTTTAAGGCAAGAAAAGGAGTTTTCGTTATGTCGAGGGTAGGTAGAAAACCCATTCTCATTCCGGAAGGAGTAGAGGTAAAGGTAGACAGGGATAAGATCAGAGTAAAAGGTCCTAAGGGAGAACTGGAAAGGAAAATTCCACCTTCCCATCAGGTAGTCCTTCAGGATGGGCAAATTTTGGTTAAAAGGCTCAGAGAAGACGAACAGAGTAAGGCTTTACATGGGACCTTGCGCAGTCTTATTTTTAATATGGTAAAGGGCGTCTCGGATGGCTTTGAGAAGGTCCTGGAGATCGTGGGAATGGGCTATAAAGCTAAATTGGAAGGTAAGGCTTTAACCTTAGATTTGGGCTTCTCTCATCCCGTTAAATACGATTTTCCAGAAGGAGTAAAAATTGAACTGCCCAATCCCACTACGATCAGAATTTACGGCTGTGATAAACAAAAAGTTGGAGAAATAGCAGCAGAGATTAGGAGTTTAAAAAAACCCGAGCCTTATAAAGGAAAGGGAATTAGGTATAAAGGAGAAATAGTAAGACGTAAGGTAGGAAAAAGAGCCTTAGGAGGAGAGAAAAAAGGAGTGTAAGGGGTAATGAAGGGAATAAAAGCTAATTATCTGGCCAGGGAGAGAAGGAGAAGGCGCATTAGAAAAAGGATCTTTGGGACAACAGATAGACCAAGGCTTGCGGTGTATAAGAGCAACAGGTATGTGTATGCTCAGTTGATAAATGATGAAGAGGGTAGAACATTGGCTTTTGCTTCCTCCCTGAAATATAAAGAAGGAAAAGTTAACGCTAAGAGTATAGAGATAGCGAGAAGATTGGGAGAAGATTTAGGTAGACAGGTCAAAGATATGGGAATAAAGCAGATAGTTTTTGATCGTAGCGGCTATCCCTACCATGGTCGGATAAAGGCCTTAGCAGAGGGAGTAAGGCAGCAAGGAGTGAAATTTTAAATCGAGAGGGGCGATTTTAATCGCATTAATGGTTTGTCGAATCCAAATTTAATTATATCAAGAGGATGAGAAAGTGCAAAAAGAAGCAATAGAGGAAGTATCTAAATCAAGAGAAGATATTGGGGAGCTTGAGGAAAGAGTAATCAGAGTAAGGAGAGTTTTTACAGTAGTTAAAGGAGGTCGAAGGATAGGTTTTAATGCCCTGGTGGTCGTAGGAAATCGAAAAGGATGGGTGGGTGCAGGTCTGGGTAAAGCCAAGGAATTAGTCGAGGCTATACAGAAGGGTAGAAGAAAAGCGGAAAAGAACTTGATGCGTATTTCCCTTAAGGATAGCACTATTCCTCATCAGGTGATGGGGAAGTATGGAGCCTCACGAGTGCTTCTTAAGCCAGCTTCTGCCGGAACAGGGATAATTGCAGGGCATGCGGTAAGAGCGGTAGTAGAGTTAGCGGGAATAAAGGATATCTTGAGTAAATCCTTAGGGAGCAATAATTCCCTTAATGTGGTTAAGGCTACACTTGAGGGCTTGAGGGAATTGAGGAACCTCCAAGAGGCACTTGAGCTACGTAAAGCGGGGAGGAAAAAATAATGGACTTATCTATACTTAGACCATCTCCTGGAGCTACTCATAAGAAAAAGAGAGTGGGAAGAGGTCCCAGTTCAGGGCATGGTAAAACCTCTACGCGAGGACATAAGGGCCAAAAGGCTCGGGGTAAGGTTGCTCCATGGTTTGAAGGAGGGCAGATGCCTCTGGTGAGAAGGATTCCTAAAAGGGGTTTTAATAGACCTTTTAAACAGAAAAATCAAATAGTGAACGTTGGAGAGCTAAACATATTTAATGATGGAGAACTTGTTACCCCTGAGATCTTGAGAAAAGCCGGTCTGGTAAGAAGGAAGGGAAAGATTAAGATCTTAGGCAAAGGGAATCTTGCTCGGTCTCTAAGGGTAAGAGCTCATTTTTTCTCTAAGGAAGCCCAGGATAAGATAAAAGAAGCAAGGGGGGTAGCAGAGGTAATCTAATGTGGGAGAATTTTCAAAATATTTTCAAGATTCCCGAAGTTCGACGAAGGGTCCTTTTCACTTTGGCTATATTTGTGATCTTTCGGTTGGGTTGTTTTATCCCCATTCCCGGGGTGAATATGGACGCTCTTGCTCGGAGCACTATCTTCCAGATGGGAGCCTTTGGACTGATGAACGTTTTTGCAGGAGGAGCACTGAGACGCCTGTCCATTTTTGCCTTGGGGATAATGCCCTATATTAGCGCAAGTATCATTATGCAGCTTTTGACAGTGGCCATCCCCAGGCTTGAGCAGTTAGCCAAACAGGGTGAGGAAGGAAGACAGAAGCTTACTCAATATGCCCGTTATGCTACTTTACCCATAGCTGGTTTTCAGGGATTAGGACTGGTTTACTGGATTCAGAGTGTAGACAATGGAGCCCTTGTAGTCACCTCCGGGATGAGCTTTGTTCTTCCCGCTATAGTAAGCCTGACTACGGGAACTATTCTCTTAATGTGGTTAGGAGAAAAGATTACCGAAAGGGGAATAGGAAATGGGATTTCTCTGATTATTTTTGCAGGGATTGTGGCTCAAATACGTCCATCTATGGGGAATGTTCTCCAGATAATGCGGACAGGTCAACTTACTCCTTTCCTGTTGTTTTTGTTTTCCATTATCGCTGTGTTGATAACCGCTGCTGTGGTGGTTATTTACCAGGCGGAGAGGAGAATTCCTATTCGCTATGCCCGGAGGATAGTGGGAAGAAGGGTATACGGGGGACAGACCACATATCTTCCCATTCGTATAGGAGGGGTGGGAGTTATCGCCATAATTTTTGCTATCTCTGTTTTGTTGCTTCCGGGTACTGTGGCCAGGTTTATTCCGCATCCCATTACCCAGCAAGTTGCTGCTTGGCTAACCCCAGATACGGCTCTTTATTATACTTTATATGCCTTAGCGGTTATCTTTTTTACCTTTTTTTATACAGCGGTGGTCTTTAATCCTGTAGAGATAGCGGATAATATGCGCAGATATGGAGGATTTATTCCTGGGCTTCGTCCTGGGAGGTCAACGGCTGAATATATTACAGCTGTACTCACCCGGGTTACGTTTGTAGGAGCCTTATTCTTTGCCTTCATTGCTATACTACCCCCTATAATAAATAGAAAGATCTTGTTCAACAGTTTCCCTTTCGGGGGAACCTCCATTCTTATTGCGGTAGGTGTTGCCTTGGATACAGCTCAACAATTAGAATCTCATCTTTTGATGCGGCATTATAAGGGATTTATAAAGGAAAGGGGTTAAATATGCGTATAATTATGCTTGGTCCTCCGGGAGCGGGAAAGGGAACGCAGGCGGTAAGGTTAGCAAAAAGGTTAAATTTACCCCATATATCTTCAGGGGATATTTTAAGGGAAGCGGTTAAAAAGGGGACTCCTTTGGGCAAACAAGCAGAGGGGTTTATGAAAAGAGGGGAGTTGGTGCCGGATTCCATTATTCTGGAGCTTTTAAAAGAGGAGATGGAAAAGGAGAAAAAAGGCTTTATTTTAGATGGTTTTCCTCGCAATCCGGATCAGGCAAAAAAATTAGATCAAATTCTGTTGGAGAAAGGTAAAAAAATAGATGCAGTATTTAATCTGCAAGTGAAAGAGGAAACAGTGATTGAACGCTTAAGTGGTCGGCTGATTTGCCCTAAATGCGGCAAAATCTATGGTAAGAGCGATAGAGCCTATTCGACAAGGATTTGTGAAAGTTGTGGAACAAAGCTGTCTAAAAGAGAAGATGATAATCCCGTTACCATTAGGAATAGAATAAGGGTTTATTTAAAACATACTTATCCGGTGATCGAATATTATAAGAAAAGAGGGGTTTTGCACGACATCCAAGGTGAAGGTTCGCCTGAGGAGATCTTTAAAAGGATACAAGAAGCTTTAAATGGTCAGGATAAAGTCAAAGGAGCAAATTAACTCCATCGCGAGAAGTGGTAGAATTATAGGTGAGATTTTTCACCAGATAAGGAGCCAAATAAAGGCAGGCGTTACCACCTCTCAGTTAAATAAGTGGATAGGGGATTTTATAAGAAGAAAGGGAGCCAAATCCGCTTTTAAAGGTTATAGAGGATATCCAGCTGAGGCTTGTATCTCTGTAAATGAGGAAGTAGTACACGGAATACCATCCATTCGCAGGCTAAAAGAAGGAGATATAGTAAGCATCGATGTAGGGGTTAATCTAAACGGATACTATGCTGATGCGGCGATGACCTTTCCCGTAGGGATAGTATCTCAAGAGAAGCAGAGGCTGATCAGAGTAACCAGAGAGGCACTTTATGAAGGTATAAAACAGGCTAAGGTGGGAAATAGGGTAGGGGATATTTCCTTTACCATCCAGAGCTATGTGGAAAAGCACGGTTATTCAGTGGTAAAGACTTTATTCGGGCATGGAGTAGGGGAAGCTCTCCACGAAGATCCCATTATACCCAACTTTGGCCAGCCAGGAGAAGGAGAAAGATTAAGAGAGGGAATGGTTTTGGCCATTGAACCTATGGTTAATGAGGGGGGAGAAGAGGTTAGGGTATCCTCCGATGGATGGACAGTGGTAACAGTGGATGGCAGTCCTTCTGCTCACTTTGAGCATAGTATAGCTATCATAAATGGGAAGGCAAGGATATTGACAGAGATAAGGAAAATTTAGTGGAGGAAGAAATTTGGCCAAGGAAAAACTGATCAGGACTTCAGGAGTTGTAATCGAGACTTTGCCGAACGCTACTTTTAGAGTGGAATTAGCTAATGGGCATAAGGTCATAGCTCATGTATGCGGGAGGATGCGTATGAAATTTATAAGAATACTTCCCGGTGATAAGGTTAGTTTGGAGATTTCACCTTATGATTTATCTCGGGGAAGGATCATATATAGAGGGGAGAAAAAAAATGAAGGTTAGATCATCAGTAAGAAGAATTTGCAAGAAGTGCAAAGTGATTAAAAGAGGTGGAGTTGTACGAATTATCTGTGAAAATCCAAAACATAAACAGCGTCAAGGGTAAAGGAGGAGGAGATGGCGAGGATCGCAGGGGTGGAACTCCCTTCTAATAAAAGAGCGGCAATAGGATTAACTGCTATTTATGGGATTGGACGTTCCCTTGCTACTAAGATACTTTCAGAGGTGGGGATTGATCCGAATACCCGCATAAGAGATTTGACCGAGGAGGAAATAAATAAATTACGCACAGTCATTGAGAACAATTACAAAATAGAGGGTGAGCTTAGGAGAGAAATTAGCTCAAATATAGCCAGACTAATAAACATTAACTCTTACCGAGGAAGCCGTCATAAGAAAGGTCTTCCGGTAAGGGGGCAAAGGACGAGATGTAATGCTCGTACGCGCAAGGGTCCCCGTGGAGCTATGGTGAAGAAAAAATAAGGGTAGGAGGAGAAGGTGAATAAAAAAAGGAAAAGGCCGGTAAAGAAGAAAAAGAAAATAAAAGTAGAGGAGGGAGTAGTTTATATTCATTCTACTTTTAATAATACTATCATTACCATAACTAACCTCAATGGAGATGTGCTTTGTTGGTCTTCAGCAGGAGGAGTGGGTTTTAAGGGAACTAAAAAGGGGACTCCTTTTGCTGCTCAGAAAACAGCGGAAGACGCAGCAAAAAAGGCTAAGGGAGAGTTCCAATTGGAAAGGGTTAGGGTAGTGGTAAAAGGACCGGGAAGTGGCAGAGAGACTGCTATTAGAACTCTTCAGGCAGCGGGCTTAAAGGTTATTTCCATTAAGGAGGCAACCCCCATTCCCCATAATGGATGTCGTCCACCCAAGAAAAGAAAGGTGTAAAGGAGGAAGTAATTGAGCCATAAGAAAGAGGATAAATGTAAGAAATGTCGCTCTCTCAATACTAAACTCTTTTTAAAGGGGGAAAGGTGCTATACAGAGAAGTGTAGTTTGGAGAAAAGGAAGTCCGCAGAGGCATTGATGGGGAGGAGGTTATCTCGGTATGGAGAACAATTGAGGGAGAAACAAAAGGCTCGATGGATATACGGAGCATCGGAAGGTCAATTTAAGAGATATTACCAAATAGCGAAGAGGTCTTCCAATATAACCGGTAATGAGTTTCTGCGATTACTGGAACGCAGGCTTGACAATATAGTATATCGATTGGGCTTTAGCCTCTCCCGTGATCAAGCTCGTCAGCTGATCAGTCACTCTCATTTCCTGGTTAATGGCAGAAAAGTTAACATTCCTTCCTATTTGGTAAAGGAAGGAGATGTAATTGAGGTAAAGAAGAAAAGCAAAAAGCTTCCCTTGATAAAACAAATTCTTCAAGCCTCCGAGAAAAGAGTGCTTCCAGAGTGGCTTGAATTAAACAAGGGGTCCTTAAAAGGGGTAGTAAGGAGATTTCCTCGCGATGAGGAATTAAGGCAAGATATTTCCTTGCCGCTGGTGGTGGAATATTATTCAAGATGATCAGACCACCTTATTGCATTAGTATATTGAGGAGGGGAGGATGAGAGAGTTGGTAAGACCGCAAAGGATCGATTTTGACAAGGAGACCCTTTCTGACACCTATGGAAAACTTATCGTTGAACCCTTGGAAAGAGGATATGGGATAACCTTAGGTAATGCCTTTCGTCGAGTTCTGCTCTCTTCTATTCCAGGAGTAGCAGTTACTTCTGTCAGAATTGAAGGGGTTTCTCATGAATTTTCTACCATTCCAGGAGTTAAAGAAGATGTGTTGGAAATTATTCAGAACTTAAAACAGATTAGAGGAAAGATTTTCGGAGAAGAAGAAAAAAAAGTAAGAATAGATGTAAAGGGTCCCTTGGATTTGAGGGCTTCCTATTTTCAGAATGATAAAGAGATAGAAATCGTCAATCCGGATTTACACATTGCTACCCTGGATAACGAGAAAACACACTTAATAATGGAGGTTACCTTAGCTAAGGGTAGGGGTTATGTCGAGGCAAACGAGAACAAAAAACCGGATCAACCATTGGGAACCATTCCCATAGACTCTATTTTTACCCCAATTAAAAAGGTAAACTACGAGGTAAAGCCTGTTCAAATTGGAAAAAGGGAAAGTTATGATTGTCTTATTTTGGAGATTTTTACCGATGGAACAATTACGCCGGAGGAAGCGCTGAAAGAAGCGGCTGAGATCTTAGGCGAATATTTGAGGCTTTTTATCACAAAGGAAACTCTGAGGGGAAAGATAAAAGAGGAGGAATTTTTAGAGCACGGAATTGAGGAAATAGGACTTAACAGTCTACCTCTAAATGCTTTGAGAAGTTCTGGAATAAGGAAAATTAAGGATTTGCTGAAAAAAAGAGCAAGGGAACTTTTGGAAATAGAGAATTTTGGTGAGAAGTCCTTGGAGAGAATAAAAGAAAAATTAGCCGAATACAATTTGAGTTTAGCTGAAGAGGTAAAAAATGAGACACAGAAGAAAAGGGAAAAAGCTGGGACGAGATAAAGCCCAACGAAGGGCACTGCTTTCCAATATAGTTAAAGAATTGCTTTTTAAAGAGGAAATTATTACTACTAAGGCTAAAGCTCAAGAGGCAGCTATATTAGCTGAGAAAATGATTACCTTGGCTAAGGAGAATTCCCTTCATCGTAGACGAAGTGCTTTGAGCTTTATTCGAGATAAAAAGGTAGTAGAAAAACTCTTTACTGTGGTTGCTCCTCGCTATCAGGAACGCAAAGGAGGCTATACGCAAATAATAAAGTTGGGGTACCGACAGGGAGATAATTCCTTAATGTGTAAG
>CAYSEE010000039.1:0-6228 GCA_964429955.1 uncultured Clostridia bacterium
ATAATATCCGCCTTCTCCCTCAATAGGTGCCTCATCAACGATATTAAGTTCCGCCGGGCCAAACACCCTTCCTAACCGCATTATCCTTCGTAATCTCTCGTTCTCATATAAAAAGTCAGCCTCGGAGAGATGCCCAAAGGCCTCATGGGCAAGCACGCCGCTTAATTTTGGATCCACTATAACAGTATATCTACCTCCTATAGCTGGCTCCGCATCCAATAAACTTATCGCCCGCTGGCTTACCTCTTCAGCTTTTACCTCCAGACCCTCCACCAATTCATATCCACCTACTCCACCTACTCCCTCATGAGCAAACTGAATATTATCACCTTTTCGGGCTACAGCGGTCATTCCCAAGACTGTCCTTATACATTCTTGCTGAATATATGTCCCTTCGGAATTGATGAAGTATTTTATCATATAAACATCAGCGTATTTCAAATCCGAGGTCTGAATTCCCTTGAAGGAGAGAAGAATTTGATTGTAATGGGTGCAAAGATGATATTTTTCTTGGAGAGAAATACGGCGTGGGTCCTTCTTCACTTTTATCTTGACTATCTTATCCTGGGAAGGAACGGGAGCCAATTTAACCTTTCTTCCTTTTACCATACAAGCTTCTCTTACCGCCGTCCTTAAGTAGTCCTCCAACTTACTTATGTCGTTGAAGGAGACAAAACTCCATCCTCTTTTATCGTGAGCCCTTATACCTCCTCCTTGCGTCTCCGATTCTCCTATTGCCTCAAGCTCCTTTCCCACATAGTGAACCTGAGCCACTCTCCTTTCTTCATACCTAATTTCCGCATAGTCAGCTTTAACCTTTTCCAAACAGGAAGTCAAATAGGTCCTCAATTTACGAAACCTTTTGCATAATCTCGTCCGGGATATCGAAGTTAGCGTAAACTTTCTGAACTTCTTCGGAATCCTCCAAAGCATCCATAAGGTGAAGCATTTGATATGCTTCTTTTTCCTCAAGAGGAACCGTAGTTTGAGGAACCATCGTTAACTCAATTACCTCGGGAGTGTAACCCAGATCTTTGACCTTCTTCTTTATCTGATCAAATTTCTCCGGAGGGAAAATGATCTCCAAGGTATCTCCTTCATCCTTCACATCATCCGCTCCTACCTCGAGAGCCGCCTCCATTACCTCATCCTCATCAACCTTGTCCTTATTTAAGACCATCAGTCCCTTTCTCTCAAATAGCCAGGTGACACAGCCTACCTCTCCTAAATGACCTCCATGTTGAGTAAGAATATGCCTGATCTCTGAAATAGCCCTTTTCTTATTATCGGTGACTGCCTCGATAAGCAGAGCTACTCCTCCTGGTCCATATCCCTCACAGGTAATTTCCTCATAGACAACTCCGGGAAGCTCGCCTGTTCCTCGCTTAATAGCTTTCTCAACGTTTTCCTTGGGCATTCCCGCCGCTTGGGTCATCTCTACAATCATACGCAAGGCAGGATTTGTCTCTATATCTCCTCCTCCACGCCGTGCCTCAACGGTAAGCTTACGTGCAAGTTTACTGAATAATTTCCCCTTTTGAGCATCTTTCTTTGCCTTTTTATGCTTTATACTACTCCATTTAGAATGACCGGACAATTAACATCACCCCCTACTCTTAATTTGTTTAATTAATTATAGAAAAAGAGGGGGGGATGTCAAGCTTTCCTTATAAAATTGGCTCAGTCACTATTCTCCTGAGCAAACACCTCCTCCGTTATCTCGTTTAATACCTCCCAGCCAAGCTTACCTCTGTTAAATTCCCTTTTAGATAAAGCCTCCAGGATTTTATCTTTGTTCCACCCGCCATGCTTTAACGCAAGGACATATCCCCTGACGTCCTCTCTTTCCTCATCGGAGATGTTCGTCGTCGAGTTAAACACTTTCTCCCTCTCAACTTCTTCCTCCTTCTCGATATCCTCCTCACTCAACATCCGAATAGGAGTTAAAAATTCCTCCTCTTTTCTCTCCCTGCCCTCTACGGTTTTCCCCAGAATGCTCCTCCACTCCTCTACGCGTTTGGCAAGGATGTTGAGGGCTTCCTCAAACTCGTTAATGGATGTCCTTGATTCTCTTAGAACCCTGTCCATCTCATCTACCCATTTTACCAAAAGATGTTTTGTCTGCTTAAATTGCTCCACTAAACTGTCCAAGGCGGGAAGGTCTGAGGAGCTCTCGCGAACCTCTTTCTGCCTTATCTCAGGCATTTAAGCTCACCTCCTTGTAATTTAATACCGAGTTCGTGCCAAAAATAAAAAAACCGACCTTTATTCTTAGCACAAAAGTGCCAAAAACTCGGTCGGTTGCGTCACTGGATCCCCCCGCCCCTTAAACGCCCAATTTTTTATTAGGGCAAGGTTCATCTCCCCCGATTATTCAAGAGCAAAAACTCGCATCTATCAATGAACTTATTTACACTCAAAATTATAATTTATTTTAAAAAACTGTCAAGATTATTGAGGAGGCAATGTTTCCCATTTGGCTTCACTGATTCCTTCGGAATATCCCACTCACCGCTTTTCGTTGCTCCCCCCTTAAATAAGGAAAAAAATTAATAATTTACTATATGATCAAGTAGTCCACATCAATGACTTGATGTGAGCCTTGACAACCCAGAGTATTTATGATATCTTCCTTATAAAAAACAAACGCATAATAAAATGAGAAAAAAAGCACTTCATTTGGGCTTGCTTGGTCTGGGAACGGTAGGAGAAGGAGTCGTAGAGCTCTTATCAAAGAAACAAAGAGCACAAAGCGAGGATTATGAATTTATTCTGGAAAAGATCGCTGTTAAACACCTAAATAAGAAAAGGACAATTCCTGTTTCTTCTCGTATTTTGACTGCCGAGCCTCGGGAGATCTTAGAGAACCCAAAAATTGATACAATAATTGAAGTAATAGGAGGAATAAACCCAGCTAAGGAGCTCATCCTGGAGGCTCTCAAAAAAAGGAAAAATGTGGTAACAGCCAATAAGGCCTTGCTGGCCCACGCTGGAAGTCATATTTTCAAAATGGCTGCAGAAAACAGCTGCTATTTGGGGGTAAGGGCTTCCAACATCGCCAGTTATCGTCTTATAGAGAGTCTGACCTCATCACCTTCTAAAATCAAGGAATTGGTGGGAATCTTTAACGGAACCTGTAATTATATATTAACAGAGATGGAGAAGAAAAAAAAGGATTTCTCCACCGTGCTTAAAAAAGCACAAGAACTTGGGTATACAGAGCAGGATCCCTCCAATGACATAGATGGATACGACACAGCTCATAAATTAATAGTTTTGCTGGGGTTAACATTGGGTTACTTTTTACCCCTGGAATCTCTCTTTATAGAGGGAATTAGAAGAATTTCTTACCAGGATATCCTTTTTGCTAAGGAATTAGGATATAAAATAAAACTCCTTGCCATTGCCAGAAGAAAAGACGGAGAATTAGAGGCTCGGGTTCACCCCGCTCTTTTACCTCGAGATAAGGGCTTAGCCCGATTGGAAGGGATAGAAAATGGAATTGAATTACGGGATGAGATGGGGGTAGAGGTAGGAATGCAAGCGCCGGGAGCGGGTAGATATCCAACCGCTACAGCAATATTGGAGGACTTAGTTTGTATAGCTAAGGGAAGAAAGTTAATCCTCCCTCACCCTGTAGAAGGGTTGACTTTGAAAAAAATGGAGGATATGGAAACTAAATACTATTTAAGATTTAATGCCTTAGACCAGGCAGGGGTGTTAGCTAAAATTTCTGGAGTTTTAGGGGATCACAATATAAGCATTAAGGCGGTAATTCAAAAGGGGGGAGGGAAAAATAAGGAATTAAAATCGGTTCCCGTGATAATGCTTACCCATAAGGCAAGGGAAAAGGATATTCAGGACGCTCTTCGAGAAATAGACAGCCTCTCTGTAGTAAGAGGGAAAACCTTGCTAATCAGGGTAGAGGAGGGAATCTTTTAAAATAACTCAGCAACCAGGAGGTAAACAAGGATGCCGATAATTACTATGAAGGACCTATTA
Organism: uncultured Clostridia bacterium; assembly: GCA_964429955.1. GTDB lineage: Bacteria > Aerophobota > Aerophobia > Aerophobales > B47-G16 > CAYSEE01. The sequence goes on from CAYSEE010000039.1 coordinate 4,003, forward strand.
GAAGCAGGAGCTCACTTTGGTCATCGGAAAAGTGCATGGAATCCCAAAATGAAGGTGTACATTTATCAAGAGAGAAATCAGATGCATATTCTTGACCTTAGTAAAACAGTTAAAAAAATGGAGGAGGCCTATCAGTTCGTAAGGGATTTATCAGCACAAGGAGGACAAATATTATTCGTAGGGACAAAGCAACAGGCGAAAGAGTGTATTGAGGAACAGGCAAAAAGGTGTGGGGTCCCTTACATTAACAATCGATGGCTGGGAGGTTTCTTAACCAATTTTTCCACCATCAAAAGAAGTATAGAAAAGCTACGCAGTTTGAAAAAGCAGGAAAAAGAAGGCTTATGGGAAAAACTTCCCAAGAAGGAGGAGATGGTTCTGCATCGAAAGGTGGAAAAACTTGAACGTAACTTAAGAGGGGTTGAGGATATGGATAAACTTCCTGATGCCATCTTCGTCACTGACTTGAGGATGGAGGAGACAGCCGTTAGGGAGGCAAAAAAACTAAACATCCCCGTAGTGGCCATTGTGGATTCCAACTGTGATCCTACTCTGGCAGATTATATCATTCCCGCTAACGATGATGCTATAAAAAGCATCAGGTTAATTTCTACCAAGATAGCCGATGCCGTAATAGAAGGAAGAGCGATGTTGAAGGAAAAAGAACTGATGAAGGAAAAGGGGACAGAAGAGGAAAAGAGAGCTGAAGAGGAAAAAGAGGAATTGAAAATAGAGGAAAAGGGAGAAGCAACGAGCAAGGAGGAAAAGGAAGTGGTGAAAATCGAAAAAGAGGAGGAAGCGGCGGAGACAGAGGAAACGAAAAGAGAGATAATCAAAGAAAAGGAGGAATTATGAATATTTCCATAGAGAGAGTAAAGAAGCTCAGAGAAGAGACCGGTGCCGGCGTTGTCGAGTGCAAAAAGGCCTTAGAGGAGGCAAAAGGCGATACTGAGGAGGCAAAAAAAATATTAAGAAAGAGGGGGGTAAGGATTGCTCAAAAAAAGAGCGGAGAGGAAACCAATCAGGGCATTATCGCCTCTTATATTCACCATAATGGAAATGTAGGAGCATTAGTAGAGGTGCACTGCCAATCGGATTTTGTAGCCAAAAACAACGAATTTAAAAAGTTCGCCAAGGACATAGCTATGCATATTGTTGCCTTTGATCCTCGATGGATCTCTCCTGAAGACATTCCACCCTCAGTGATCGAGGAAGAGAAGGCAATTTTACGAGCTCAGGCGGAAAAAGAAAATAAACCAGCTAACATTATAAATAGAATTGTGGAAGGGCGGATGAAGAAATTCTACAGTGAGGTGTGCTTGCTTTCTCAACCCTTTCTCAGGGATGAGGAAAAAACAGTAAAACAACACCTCCAAGAGCTAATAGCTAAGGTAGGTGAAAATATAAGAATTCATCGTTTTGTAAGATATGATTTAAAGAAAATCTCCGAGAATAATTAATGAAACAAAACCGAATTAAATGGCGAAGGGTTCTCCTTAAAATAGGTGGAGAGAGTCTCACTGATAAAAAAGAATGCCCCCTCTCCTTCTCCCAAATTAACTCGATTGCGAAGGAGCTCGGAAAGGTTAAGGATTTAGGAGTAAAAATGGGAGTAATAGTGGGAGGAGGCAACATCCTCAGGGGGGAAATAGCCAGCCAAAGGGGAATGGATAGAGCCACGGCTGACTATATGGGAATGTTAGCTACCGTCATCAATGCTCTTGCCCTTCAAGAATCTCTTGAGAAGATAGGGGTGAATACCAGAGTACAAACAGCTATTGAGATGCAGGAAATTGCCGAACCTTATATTCGAAGAAGGGCTCTGCGTCATCTGGAAAAAGGAAGGTTGGTCATCTTTGCTGGAGGAATTGGAAACCCCTATTTTACCACCGACACGGCGGCTGCCTTACGAGCTCTGGAAATTGGGGCAGAGGTAATCTTAAAGGCTACAAAGGTGGAGGGAATTTATTCCTCGGATCCTCTTAAAGACACAAAAGCTAAAAAATTTGACAGAATAAGCTATGTCGAGGTACTTAACAGGAGACTGAAAATTATGGATGCTACTGCTATTTCCCTTTGTATGGATAACAATCTCCCCATAATTGTCTTCAATTTACAAAAAAGGGGGAATATCAAAAGGATAATTTTAGGAGAGAAGGTAGGCACCATAGTAAGCAACGCTTTGTAGTGGTCGAGCTTGCTCGACAAAATAAGCAAAGCAAGCTT
>CAYSEE010000039.1:6328-7674 GCA_964429955.1 uncultured Clostridia bacterium
CTTACCAAATCGAGGACTGACTTTTAAGGGGGAGAAAATGAGAATAAAGGAAATCTATGAAGAGAGCAAGAAAAAAATGGAACAGGCCAGGGATGCCTTGATAAAGAGATACGCCAGAATGCGTGGAGGAAGAGCCCGGGCAGATCTGGTATCAGAGATAAGGGTGGACTGTTACGGCTCAAAAGTGCCCCTCAAGCAACTATCCAATATTTCCGTTCCTGAACCTCGTCTTATAGTCATAGAACCCTGGGACAAGTCACTGATCAAGAATATAGAAAAGGCAATATTAACATCCGAGCTGGGTATAAATCCCAGTAATGATGGAAATGTAATTCGCTTAGCTATTCCCTCTTTAACTGAGGAAAGGCGGGAAAAGATAGCAAAGGTAGCAAAACAATGGGGGGAGGAAGTAAGAATCTCCATTAGAAACATACGCCGGGAGGCAAGGGAAAAAATAGAGAGTTTGGAGAAAAAGAAGGAGATCTCCGAAGACGAGAAGAAAAAGGCCCAAAAGGATATTCAAACCCTCACCGATGATTTTATAAAGGAAATAGATGAGATCCAGGAAAGAAAGGTGAACGAAATCCGCCAGATTTGAGAAGGGAAAATAATGGATATCGAAGTGGCCTCCATAGGGGAGATGCTGGTAGAAGTGATGAGGGAAAAGGCGGATCAGCCGCTTGGGATGCCGGGCACATTTGTCGGACCTTTCCCAAGCGGAGCTCCGGCAATCTTCATCGATGCAGTAGCTCGATTGGGGGTGAAAAGCGGCTTTATAGGCACAGTGGGAGACGATGAATTTGGAGAATTAATCCTCACCAGGCTTAAAAATGATGGTGTTGATACAAGCTATGTTCGATGCTTGAAGGATTACACCACAGGAGTGGCCTTCGTCACCTATTTTAGCGACGGAAGTCGCAAGTTCATCTACCATCTATCACGGGCAGCTTCAGGAAAGATTAGCCTAAACCAAGTAAATGAGGATTATCTATCGAAAGTAAAGTATCTACACATAATGGGATCAAGCCTGTCCATAAACGAGGATTCTCGAAAGGCCTGTTATAGAGCGGCGGAGATAGTGAAGGATTCCAAAGGTAAAATCAGCCTCGATCCAAACCTCAGACCGGAGCTTTTAAGCATAGAAGAGATAAGGGAAATTTGTAAACCTATCCTCTCCATCTGTGAGATAGTCCTGCCCAGCGAGGAGGAGATGAAACTCTTAACAGGAGAGGAGGATATCGAGACAGCCTGTGATAAGCTATTAAGCTATGGGCCAAGGATAATAGCCCTAAAGCAAGGTAAGGAGGGCTCGGTGGTGATCACCGCCGACCAAAGAATAGAGGTGC
>CAYSEE010000040.1:0-7590 GCA_964429955.1 uncultured Clostridia bacterium
TTAATACCCCTGACCTCTTTCATTCTCATAAATTCCTTCGTCAGAGACATATTGTACCCACAGTAATGAATCCATCCCCCTGAAAAAGATGTCAAAATCTCACCATCATAGGGAATAACGAACTCTTTAATGTGTTCAGGCGAAAGAAGAACCGGGGTATCATCGGAAATCCTGGTTCCCCCTCTGGGCATATATATGCCGTAAGACATTCCATGACCATGATAACCCGAGCCTATGGGTTCCCCCAGGGCTTTCTTTAAGACCTCAGTAGCTCGAATGAACACTTTCGTGGTAAGCCCGAGCAGATGATGGATAAATTTTGGATCGTCGTACATCTCCGTAAATATATCATCCCCGTAAACGAGGTGAGCTATTGCGAAAGGGCCTTGCGTATCGGGGAGATAGACGTGAACCAGATCCCCTACCGTCTCCTGAAAGTAAGCCATATACTCTAAGGCTCTCGGCATCAGTCCTATCCTGGAAAGATCATCGGGAATATGAAAATGTAACACCTCCTCCTTGCTTAAATGCTCTTTACACCAGGGTTGACTATCCTCCATAATTATGGGACGCAATCCAAAAAGAGATGGCATAAGAACCGTGCCAAAATTAACTCTCAGACAAAGTTGGCCATCACAGTCTATCTTCGCTGCCTCTATCAGTCTCTTTAATGCTGCGTAAAGCATTTTTTCCTTGGAAAAGAACTGTTCCTTTAAAGTGTAATCGGTCGTATAATTTATGAAATGCGCTGGCGTATCCACCAAAATAGGGATATAATCACTTTCCTTCCCCTCATAAATAGCCGAGATGCGTTCCTTGCCAATTCTTTCAGACTCAGGCCTCCGAACCTTGTGAAGCTTCTCCACTAATTTCTTTATCTCATCTCTTATCTTTAAGTTATTCATTTCCAGAATCCCGTCTTCCCAAATTTATCCCGCATATCCAGCCAGTCTGGGTAGCCATAGAACGAGGTCTGGAACATAGGTAACCAGAGCAAGAACACCTATTTCACAGGGGATAAAGTATAACAACATTTCCTTTACAACCTCGCTGAGAGGGGTCCCGCTGATAGCAGCGGTAATGAATCCAGTCTGTCCATAAGGTGGAGTATCCAGAGCAATCATCAGATTGAGAGAAGTTATAACTCCGAAATGAACCAGGTCAATGCCTACGCTTTTAACTAAGGGAAGAAGTATTGGTATAATTATTAACTGAATAGCCGTGACGTCAAAAAAACATCCCAATATTAAAAACAATATATTGACCGACAAAAGCGTAATCCACCGACTGGAGGTCAACCCCAAACTTATAAAGACATTGGTGATCAGAGCCGGTATCTCTTCCCTCGCCACTACGTAACCGAATATAAAAGCACCGGCTATGAAAAAGCTAATGTATCCGGTGCTTACTACTGTATTGATGATAACCTTGTAAAGCTCCTTTAAGCCGAGTGTTCGATAGACAAATAAGCTGAGAATAAGCGCATAAGCAGCTACTATGCCTGCTGATTCTGTGGGAGTAAAAACCCCTCCGTAGATTCCGTATAAGAGAATCACCGGGGCCATAAGGGCGGGGAAAGCCTTGGCAGAGTTCCTTAAAAGTTGCCGAAAGGGAACCTTTTCCCCTCGAGGGTAATTTCTTTTGGTGGAAAGAATATAAATCACACCCATTATAGCGCCGCCCAGTAAAAATCCGGGAATAAACCCTCCCAGAAAGAGATATCCTACGGATGCGCCGGAAAGCATAGAATAGATGATCATAGGAATGCTTGGGGGAATGATCGGCCCTATTGTGGCAGAAGCACTGGTAACGGCACAGGAAAATGCACCATCATAGCCAGCATCTTTCATAGCTTTAATTTCCACAGCTCCCAGACCGGCCACATCAGCAATCTCAGAACCGCTCATACCAGCAAAGATGATGCTGGCTACAACGTTCACATAACCCAATCCTCCCTTAAGTGAACCCAGCATACTTTGAGCAAAGTCAAAAATTCGATCAGTTACCTTACCTGCGTTCATAACGTTAGCGGTGAAGATAAAAAGGGGAACAGCTAAAAGAATGAAATTATTCTCAAACTTTATGACCATCATATCCATAAGAAGGGAAAGGTCGACGTGAGATAATAATAAGTAGAAAGCAGAGCTTATAAACATTCCCAGCGCAATAGGGTATCCCATTGCGAAAACAGCGACAAAGATCACCATCCAGACAACTACTGCCATGGCGGGACCTCCAAAGAAGGCGTTCCCTTTCCCAAAAGTTCCCTGAGATGATAATAAATCCAAACTGAATTATGGATAAATAAAAGCACTATAAAGATGGGAAAACAAAGAAGAAGATAAGTCCAGGGTACTCTTAGCACAGAGCTCTTTATACTGTAATTCCAGGCAGTATATTTTACGGTGGGAACAAAAATTACAAGGAGCACTACATTGGTAAGACTATCAAAAGCAATTTCACTAAGCAATTGTATCCTCTTGGGAAATTTACGGAAGAGGATATCAAATCGCAGGTGTTTCCTGTAGCGTTTCGCCAATGGTGCTCCTAAAAAGATAACCCAAACAAAGCTATAAATAGATAGTTCAAATAGTGGTGGCAAGGGACGGTTAAGTACGTATCGAGAGAAAACCTGTATAACTATGCAAAAAAATAAGATCATAAAGATGACCGATGCGAGGTGAACTTCAAGTAAATCAAATATTTTTTTTGAAATACTTTTAATACTCTTCATCTGCGGTTGCCTTGAACATTGATAAATGTCCTGGAGAAGGGACGGTCAAAAATAAGAACCCTTTCTCCAGGACATTTTTGTTCTCTACGGCGAGGACTGAATACTCTCGTATGCTCCTTCTCCCCATAATTTGTTGAATTTCGGTTGAGTATAGAACTTTTTTACATTCTCCATAAAGGCTTTCTTGTCAGGGATGATGATTTCCATTCCGTAATCCTTAACGAACTTTCCTAACAGTATAGCCTCATTTTCCAATACCATTTCGTTCTGATAATATCGAGCTACCTCCATAGCTTTCTTGATATACACTCGGTATTCCTCAGGCATCTCCTGCCATAACTTTTCATTGATTATCTCTGCCACAGGACAGATCATATGGTCGGTAAGGACGATGTAATGAGTTACCTCACAGAATTTTGCTGCATAGTCGGTGGGAAGAGGATTATCCTGTCCATCTATAGTTCCTGTCTTAAGAGCCATATATACTTCTCCAAATCCCAGAGGTGTAGGCTTTGCTCCGAGAGCTCGTCCCACATTAAGCCAGGCCTCCACATTGGGCATCCTCAGTTTAACTCCCTTTAAGTCCTCCGGTCGTCGGACGACACCAACCTTCTTCTTCAGATTTAATTGACGGGTACCCAAATACCACCAGTCCAGAACCCGAATCCCATGCTTTTTGGCAATGTAATCCCAGTACTTTTGACCTATAGGCCCGGTGAGAACTCTGTACATATGATCCAAATCCCTGTACACATAAGGTGTTTCTAAAACACCCACTTCAGGATAATTAAGGAGGTCTGAAAACCAGCTGGGACTACCGCCATCGTACATCTCTAAGATTCCCCGCTTGACGTTTAAAATAGATGTTTTTTGGTCTCCAAGTTGACCAGAATGAAAGACTTTAACCTCAATTTTTCCTCCGCTTATCTCTTTAACAACTTCAGCGAACTTCTTGATAGCTAAGGTTTGAGGCATTGTGGGTCCGGCTACTGTGTTGTAGCGAAGTGTATAAGTTTTCTCCTCAGCAAAACTTACTGAGGCCAAGAGCCCCATTGCGAGGATACAAACAATGATAACCTTCAATATCTTCATTTCATCTTTCTCCTTTAATAAATTTTCCCGTTCTTAATGAGCTCTAAATTATCAATTTTCACCTCCTTTCATTGAATTTTGGGCTTATGCACATTTTTTAACCCTCTCTATACCCCATTTTCTTCGAAATTTCCTTGGCTGCTTCAATAACCAACTTGGCCATAACCTCTATTCTTGAAAGACTGAATCTCTGGGAAGGTCCGGAAACGCTGATGGCAGAGAAGGCCTCTCCTCGATGGTTTCTTATAGGGGCACCCACACACCGAATTCCCTCTTCATGTTCCATATTGTCAATTGCATAGCCTCTTTTTCTAATTTCCTTAAGCTCCTGTTTGAGAACCTCTGGGTCAGTGATAGTATTTTCGGTAAATCGCTCCAATCCCTCTTCCTGAATAATTTTATTTATCTTTTCCTTGGGTAAAAAGGCCATTATAGCCTTGCCAAGACTTGTGCAATGAAGGGGAACTTTTATTCCAAAGACAGGATGAGCTCTGAGTCTTGCTGTCGATTCCACGCAATCTATGTAAACTATCCTGCTACCTTCCAGGACTACCAGGTAGGTTGTCTCGTTGGTCTTTCTGCTTAAATCATACAGGTAAGAATGGGCTATTTTTCTAAGTTGAAGCTGAGATTGGACAATGTTGCCAAGTTCAAAGATCCGAAGTCCCAGATGGTATTTTTTGTCCTCAGGGTTCTGTTCTACGAATCTTGTGCTTTTAAAGACGGAGAGAATTTGGTGAACGGTGCTCTTTGGCAAGTTTAGCTGCTTACTTAGCTGAGTTATCCCCACACCATTTTCCCTCTCCTTAGCTAAAGCCTCCAGGACCTCTATAGCTTTCTTTAAGGATTTCATATTTGTTCGGCTATGATGAACATTGTTCTATAAATATTGTAACAAAATTGAAATTTATGTCAAGCAAGCTTGACCACTACAGTTAGCAAAGTAAGGATTCTGGGTATGAGAGGATTTTCAAGCTGGAAGATGGATGTTATTCCATCGTCTCGCGCTGGAAGGTAAACTGAGAGATTAGGACGAAGCCCTAACAAATTCTCTTTCTCCCCTTTCTCCGTCTTCGATTGAGGATCTTCGGAGATTTCTGGCGAAAGCCAACTTTTTTCCGATTGGATAGATGCTTCTTTCCATACTGACTCATCGCTTATCTCCTCCCTTATGTGCTGAAAGCTATTCCACAGCTTAACCTAAATTATTGCAGAGTTGACGGAAAAGTCAAGAGAGCGTTGGATAGAACTATCTACCAGCAATTCTCAACTCACAACTGTCTTGGGATGAGCAAAAAGCAAAAAGAGGGATTGACAAAGTCCAAGAATTTTTGTAAAATAATACTTGCTTCACTGAAGAAAGTAATATCTGATGTGCAATAAAAATATATGGGAGAGGAAGATGGACAACGTTCGCCGTGGAAACAAGCAATTGATCAAGGAACTAAACAGGCTGTTGGTGGTTAACGCTATCTTAAACTACGAGCCAGTCTCACGGACGAAGGTCGCTAAACTCACCGAGCTAAGTCTTTCCACGGTCTCCAATATTGTAGCCTCGTTGATAAAAAAGGGAGTGGTGCAAGAAATAGGAGAAGAGAAATCCAATGGGGGACGAAGGCCAATAATGCTCAAACTAAATCCAGAGGTGGGATTGGTGATAGGAATGAAGATTGGGTTAGACGGCATCGTTGCAGCGCTGGTTAACTTAAAAGGAACCGTTTTACACCAAATTGCACGTCCTGTCCTTACCAATGAGGATGAGGCAGTTGTAATTGAGAGCGTTGCAAATGTGATTCGGAGTTTAATTAAGGAAGCTTGCGTGGACTTCGGTCGAATCATTGGCTGTGGCATAGGGGTATCGGGGTTGGTGGACAGTAGACGTGGAATCTTGCTTCATTCCGCCATCCTGAAATGGGAGAACATACAGTTTAAAAAACTTCTAAGGAGAGAATTCAATATACCCATCTTTGTGGATAAAGACGTGAACGCTTTGGCCCTGGGGGAAAAACGATATGGTGCTGCTCGAGGGACCAGCAATTTCGTCTGTGTAACGGTGGGCACGGGAATTGGGGCAGGGATTGTAGTGGACGGAAAAATATACCATGGCAACTTAGGGAGTGCAGGAGAATTAGGACATATGGTGATAGACAAGAATGGTCCTCTGTGCTATTGCGGTAAGCACGGGTGCCTGGAAACTCTTTCCTCTGATCGCTTCATCATTGAAGAGGCGAAAAAGGCCTTAATTCAGGGAAAGAAGACGCTCATAAGGAGGCTTCTGGGCGACAACGATCTGGGGAGACTTTCAGCATCAACCGTTCTACAAGCTGCCCACAAGGAGGATCCGGTAGCCAAGAATATCTTCAAACAGGCAGGCGAAAACTTAGGCATTGGGATTAGTAATCTTATCAGCATTGTCGATCCCGAAGCAATACTCATAGGAGGAAAGGGAACGGAGGCAAAAGATTTAATTCTTTCCCCTATGCGGAAAGCTATTAAGGAAAATTCCCCTCTGAGAAGGAATATTAAAATACTCTTTCCTGAATTGGGAGAAGATGGCTGGGTCATTGGAGCAGCAGAGTTAGTTCTTAAAGAGATATTTAGACTTCCCATCTTTAAATTCAGGGAAGGGGAAAGAATTAAATCTGCAGCTCAATGGGTTTAAATGAGGAGCCTGGGTGAGAGGAGGTGATAAAACTTTCAAAAAATGGGGAAGCTATCCTCTAAGAAAATATACTCAAAGGAGGTAAAAAAGATGAGTAAAAAAACTTTGGTCTTTTCACTCACGATATTATTGATGATCGGAGTAATTGCGACAGGTGCGGTTGCTCAAAGGAGGACGGTGAGCGTACTTGGCGTATGGGGAGGTGGCGAGAGAGACGCCTTTATGAAAATGTTGGAACCTTTTGAGGCAGCGACCGGTATTAAAGTAGAATTTACCGGAACTCGAGATCTGCCAGCTGTTCTCACTACACGCGTAGCTGCCGGTAATCCACCCGATATCTCCGTTCTACCCAATCCCGGCCAGATGGAGGAATTTGCCAGAATAGGTGAATTGGTGGATTTGAGCACCTTTATGGATGTGAACAAACTGCAAAGCGATTATGCGAAGACATGGCTTGATTTAGGAAGCTATAAGGGAAAACTCTACGCAATCTTCATCTCAGCAGACCTCAAGAGCTTAGTTTGGTATAGTCCTAAGGCATTCTCTGAGGCAGGATACAAGGTGCCCGAGACCTGGAACGAGCTAATTGCCCTCTCGGATAGATCGTCAGCGATGGCAAGGCTCCCTGGTGTATTGGCCTTGAGAGCGGTGCCGCCAGTGGGTGGCCAGGCACCGACTGGATTGAGGATATTATGCTTCGAACTGCCGGACCAGAGGTATATGACAGGTGGGTAAATCACGAGATCCCCTGGACGGATCCACAGGTAAAGCATGCCTGGCGGCTTTTTGGCCAGATCGCTCGCAATGAGAAGTACGTGTACGGAGGGACGGCAGCTGAGCTTACCGCCAACTTTGGTAATGCTCCGGATGCCCTGTTCACCACTCCGCCATCTGCTTATATGCACAGACAAGCAACTTTTATTAAGAGCTTTATCCTCAAACATAATCCTGATTTAGTGCCAGGTATAGATTTTAGCTTCTTCCCATTTCCACCAATTGATCCGGAGTACGGCACTCCGGCATTGGGAGCAGCTGATATGTTCGTTATGTTTAACGATACCCCAGAGGCTGAAGCTCTTATGCGGTATTTAGCTACTCCCGG
>CAYSEE010000041.1:0-7564 GCA_964429955.1 uncultured Clostridia bacterium
GGCCAATCAATTGTATAATAAACAATCCTCCTCCTATTATCCAGCAATAAATGGCGAATAGGAAGAACTTTCTTCGGAGCAAGGCCTTTCGAAGCACCATTAAGGATAAGTACCCCACTAAAAAGGCAGCCAATGCTCCCACCATCCAGGGAAGCATCTGGTGAGGAAGATTCTCCTTTAAGGCGGCTTCTCTTAACTCTATGCCCATAGCCCCTACAATAGCGGGAATGGAGAGCAGAAAGGAGTAATGGAAGGCAGCTTCTTTTTTCACCCCCCGCAAGAGGCCAACTGATATAGTCGCCCCCGAACGGGATATCCCCGGTGTAATGGCTATTCCCTGCGCCGTCCCTATAATCAGGGCATCCATTATGCTTATCTTATCCATTTCTTTATTTACTTTGGCTTTCTTTTCCCCTATCCAGAGGAGGGTGCCCGTAAAGAGGAACATCCCTGGAGTAAGGAAGTTCATAGTGAACGAAGCCTCGATCCATTTCTTAAAGGATAGTCCTATCAGTGCGGTGGGTATTGTGCCCAGAAGAATGAGATAAAGGGTTCTTGCTGAAATCTCTTTTCGATGCCCTCTTTTTAATCCGATCAAATCCAAGGTTATCTCATATAAATCCTTTCTAAAGTAGATAATTACCACGGCTAATGTTGCTATATGAAGAAGGGCATCGAATAAAAGCATTGGTTGTTTGAAGCCCAGATAGTGTTGCATTACCACTAAATGTCCCGAGCTGCTTACCGGAAGAAATTCCGTCAATCCCTGAAGGATTCCCAGGATTAAGGCCTTTAATATACTCATATGTTCTTTTCATACCTTTCCTTGCAAATTCCCCTTTTTGAATTTCGAATAAAATCGCATAAATGTCTAATCTCCGGGATTGGCTCCAGTCCATTTTCTATTCTTCTCAGGGCTTGTGAGGTATTCAGGTTGGATCTGAAGAGTATCCTATAAGCTCTTTTTAAAAGCTTTCTTGTCTTTGGAGAAAATCCTGCTCGCTGCAGTCCTACGGTGTTTAACCCCCAGAGCCTTGCCGGGTGGCCATCTGCCTTGGTATAAGGAGGAACATCCTTGACCACCTTAGAACATCCTCCGATGATGGAATAAGCCCCGATTTTTACATATTGATGTGCTGCACTTAGGCCTCCGATTACGGCTTTTTTTTCCACGGTAACGTAACCGGCTAAGGTGCCCAGGTTGGCGATAATTACGCCATCCTCTACTACGCAGTTGTGGGCGATGTGAGAGTAAGCCATTATGAAACAATCATTTCCTATATAGGTGGTGCTTCCCTCCTTTGTACCCCTGTGAACGGTAACATACTCTCGAATGAGATTTCTATCTCCTATTTTAACGAAGCTTTTTACTCCCTTGAAGTGCACATCCTGGGGAGGTCCTCCTATGGCAGCTCCTTTTGAAATAATACAGTCTTCACCTATGCTGGTCCATCCCTCTATTAAGACTCCTGGACCAATTTCAGTTCGTCTGCCTATCCTTACGTTTTTGCCGATTATCGAATAAGCTCCCACCTTTACCTCTTCCTCTAATTGTGCTCCCGGCTCAACTATAGCTGTCGGATGAATATGAATATTCATTTTGCCGCCTTTTTGAATTCTGCCCTTCTTTGTGGGACGACTAAAGTCGTCTTCTTGCTTCCTTTCGGCGAAACAATGGTTTCAACCGCTACTATATCCCTACTTTCTTAAAAATCCCATCCACGTTTCGTAGATAATACCGAAGGTCAAAAATAGAATCCAGTTCCTCCTTTCCTAAATATCTTCTTATTTTTGGGTCCTTCTCCACCAATTTGCGAAATTCCCTGTCTTTTTCCCAGCATCTCATAGCATTTCTTTGCACAATTTCGTAAGCTCTTTCCCGAGAAAGCCCCTTTTTCACCAATTCCAGAAGCAACCTCTGGGAATAAAATATTCCTCCCGTTCTTTCCAGGTTTCTCCTCATATTCTCGGGATAAACAAAGATATTTTTTAAGACATAGGTGAACTTGTGTAAGATATAATCGACCAAAATAGTAGAATCAGGGATGATTACCCTCTCCACTGATGAGTGGGAGATATCCCTTTCCCCCCAGAGGGGAATATTTTCCAGGGCGGCCTGGACATTTCCTCTCACCAAGCGGGATAGTCCACAAATTCGCTCACAAATTATGGGATTACGCTTATGGGGCATAGCGGAAGATCCCTTCTGTCCCCTAAAAAATCCCTCTTCCACCTCTCTTATCTCCGTTCGCTGAAGACTCCTAATTTCTAAGGCAAATTTGTTCAAGGAGGAGGCGATAATGGCTAAGACCGACAGGTAATAGGCGTGACGGTCTCGCTGAATTATTTGAGTTGAGATATTACAGGGTGTAAGCCCTAACCTCTCGCAGACATATTCCTCCACAAGGGGTTCTAAATGGGCATAGGTTCCCACTGCTCCCGATATCTTGCCATAGGCTATCTCCTCCCTTGCTGATCTCATTCGCGCTAAGTTTCTTTTCATCTCCTCATACCACAGGGCGAATTTTAAGCCAAGGGTGATCGGCTCAGCGTGAACTCCATGTGTTCTCCCCATCATTAGAGTATTTTTGTGTTCCTTTGCTTTTTCCCTCAGGATAGCGTTTAGTTCCTTGATATCCTGAATGATTATATCCGCCGCCCTTCTCATCTGCAGAGCCAAGGCTGTGTCTAAGATATCGGAGGAGGTAAGCCCCATATGAATATATCGAGCCTCAGGACCTACATATTCAGCTACATTACTGAGAAAGGCTATTACATCGTGTTTTACCTCTTTCTCAATCTCCTTAACTCGCTCAAGGTTAAAGCGTGCCTCTTTTTTTATCTTTCTTACGGCCTCCTGAGGAATTTTCCCCAATTTTGCCCACGCTTCGCAGACAAGGATTTCTATCTTGAGCCAGTTAGAGAGCTTCTCCTCCTCAGACCATATTTCCCCCATCTCTGGACGGGTATAACGAGAGATCATTTTTTCTTCCTCAATTTAGCTATTGTTACCAATGGGAGTCCCCAAATGTGGATAAACCCCTTGGATGCCTTTTGGTCGAATATATCCTCCTTGGTATATGTGGCTAATTTCTCCTCGTAAAGGGAGTAGGGGGATTTTCTTCCCACCGTCTCGCAGTTTCCCTTGAACAGTTTTATCCTTACAATTCCAGTAACCACCTTCTGTGTCTGACTGACGAAGGCATCTAATGCTTTGCGCAGGGGAGACTCCCATAAGCCATTGTAGACCAACTCAGAGTATCTCTGGCTGATTAACTCTTTAAAATGGAGGGTATCCTTATCCAGAGTTAATTTTTCAAGCTCCCTATGAGCGAGGTGAAGAATTGTGGCCGCGGGAGCCTCGTAAATTTCCCTTGATTTTATCCCCACTAAGCGATTTTCAATAAGGTCAATTCGTCCTATTCCATTTGCTCCACCCACCTTGTTCAGTTTTTCGATGAGGTCAACCAACCTGTAATTTTCTCCATTCAAGCGTATCGGTATCCCCTCTTTAAACTCAATTTCAATATAGGTGGGCTCATTCGGGGCTTTTTCGGGGGATGTGGTTATCTGATAGACATCGGAAGGGGGCTCCTTCCAAGGATCTTCCAGAACGCCGCATTCAATGCTTATCCCCCATAGGTTTCTGTCGATGGAGTAGGGGGATTTCTCGGTCACCTTGACAGGGATGTTATGCTCCTGAGCGTATCTTATCTCCTCCTCTCTTGATCTCAATTCCCACTCCCGGACAGGGGCTAAAATGATGATTTCGGGATTTAGGGCCTTAGCCGTCACCTCAAATCTCACCTGATCATTTCCCTTTCCCGAACAGCCATGGGCAATGGCCTCCGCTCCTTCTCTTTCCGCTACCTTAATCATTCCTTTGGTGATCAGAGGTCTGGCCAGAGCGGTAGCTAAGGGATATTTTTCCTCGTAAAGCGCCCCTGCCTGCAAGGCGGGAAGCACGTATCTTGAGGAAAATTCTTCCCTAAGATCCTCTATGTAAACCTTGCTTGCTCCCGTCTTTTTAGCCTTCTCCTCGATGCCCTTCAGCGGTTTTCCCTGTCCTAAGTTAGCCGTATAGGTGATTATCTCTGCCTGGTATTTTTCCTTAAGATAGTAAAGAATTACCGAGGTATCCAGTCCTCCTGAATAAGCCAGTACAATTTTTTTAATCCTTTGCAATTTCTTCTCCTTTTATTGTGTCTGTAGGGCGATTAAAATCGCCCTCTCGCTTCCCTTTGGCGAAGCGGTGGTTTCAGCCACTCCACTAATATGGCCTTTTGCAAGTGCAGGCGATTTTCCGCCTGTTCAAAGACAATGCTATTTTTCCCATCTATGACCTCATCGGTGATCTCTTCTCCTCTATGAGCAGGAAGGCAATGCATAATCAATACATCCTTCTTTGCCCTTTTCAACAAGTTCGTATTGACCTGATAGGGACGAAAGACCTTTTTTCTCTCCTCTCTTTCCGCCTCTTTGCCCATACTGGTCCATACATCGGTATACACAACATCTGCCTCCTCCACTGCCTTTAAAGGGTCTTCGATGAAAGTTATTTCTCCAGAGGTAATCCTTTTTCCCTCCTCGACTACTTCTTTGTTCGGTCCATAGTTAGGAGGATTGCATATAAAGATATTTATCCCCAATTTAGCCGCTCCGAGGATTAAGGAATTGCAAACGTTATTTCCGTCTCCTATGTAAGCTAATTTTATCTCCTCTACGTTTTTCTTCCTCCGCCAGAGGGTGTAGTAGTCGGATAGAGCCTGGCAGGGGTGAAGGAAATCCGTTAATCCGTTGATTACGGGAATGCTGGCCGCTCTGGCAAATTTTACTATTTCCTCGTGGTCAAAGGTTCTTATTACAATGCCGTCTATATATCTCGATAAAACTCTGGCTATGTCCTCTATACTTTCCCTCTGCCCAGGCTGTGTTTCCTGAGAGGAGATAAATATGCCCTGCCCACCTAATTGATGCATTCCCACCTCAAAGGAAAGCCGTGTGCGAGTGGAGGGCTTTCGAAAGAGCATTCCCAAGATTTTCCCCTTAAGAGGATGGTAAGCCTTACCTTTCTTTAACAAGCTTCTTAGATATTCTGCTTCCTCAAAGAGGTGCAGGATCTCCTCTTTGCTTAAATCCAGTATGGAAAGCAGGTCCTTCTTCATACTGTTCTCCTTTCCTGTTTATCACTACATCTTACGTTATCGCTGCTCTTTTAAATACTGTATCTCCACATTTTATCCCCAGATCCTTTGCTATCACCTCACATTTTGCCTTAAGAAGGAAGTAAATGTTGGCCTTCACTTCGCTTAAGGTCTCGTAATTTGCCTGTCCCTTGCTGATGATCAAATCCGCAGATAGAAAGATATCTTGAAACTCCTCAGAGCATTGTTTAAGGGGAGCTCCCAGCATATCGGTTCCCGTGGTGATCACCTTAGCTACCTCATCCATCTTTACCAGATGGGCATCCTCTAAGGTAGCGTCGTTAAGAATGGGTCCATTTTTTACGGCGAAGAACACATTTTTGGGTAAAAGCTCTTCAACCAGCACTTTATCGAAGACAATTTCCCCGATATTATCCCCTAAGTAGAGGATGTTTGAGCTTTTCTTCAAATCCTGGCTAAACCTGTCAAAGTCATCAATGGTCAAGGGACTACTTAGTGTCTCCTTTAATGTTTTTTCTATATCAAAGGAAGGCAGGATTCCCATATCAATGATGTTACCGGCAAGGGCGACTTTAACAGCTGTGTAAAGGGGTTTATCGGATTTTTTTATTATTTTCTTTAATCGCGGGTACATCTTGAGGGCTATCTTGTTGTACTTCAACTTCTTTTTATTGAAAGGGTCGTCATCCATCAGGACTTTCTGGGCGGCTTTTAAGACATAATAAGTGTTCTCAGCAGGGGACTTCTCCAAGGAAAGCTTTCCGATCACTTTTGCCGCTGCCTGCAAGGCTTGAAATTGTAGCTCTTTACGATTAGTAGCCTCTTTTGCTGTAGAGATAACCTGCTTGAGATAACAGGGAACACATTCTAAAGTGGACTTCATTTCTCCTCCAATTTTTCCTTTAATAATTTATTTGCCATCCCCGGGTTGGCCCTACCCTTTGTCTTTTTCATCACCTGACCCACCAGAAATCCTAACGCCTTCTTTTTACCCTTCTTAAAATCCTGGATAGCTTCAGGGCTTTCCTTCATCACTTCCTCTACTATTTTTTTCAAGCTTGCCTCATCGGCAATTTGTCCTAATTTCTCTTCTTCAATTATTCTTCTTGCCTCTTTTCCCGTGTCAAACATCTTCTCGAAGACTTGCTTGGCTATTTTTCCGCTGATTATCCCTTCTTCTATCTGTTTTAATAAATCGGCCATCTTTCTTGGACTGACTTTGACCTTCCTTATAGATTTTCCCCTATTCTTCAACAGACGCAAGAATTCGCCCATCATCCAGTTGCTCACTACTTTAGGACGGGGATAGTTTTCTACACACTCCTCAAAATAGTCGGCTAAATCCCTTGAGTTAGTGAGAACTCTTGCATCGTAGGGAGGTAGTCTATATTCATTGATAAATCTTTGACATCGCTGATGAGGCAGCTCTGGAAGGCTAGCCCTTAACTCCTCTTCCCATTTCTCATCTATTCTCAAAGGAAGCAAGTCCGGCTCGGGGAAATAGCGATAGTCATGAGCCTCTTCCTTACTTCGCATAGGAACAGTCTTTTTTCTCTTGGGATCCCATAAGCGAGTCTCCTGAGATATCTTCTCTCCCTTATCCAATAGATGAGACTGTCTTTCTATCTCTACCGAAAGAGCATCCCTTATTTCCTTAAAGGAGTTCATATTTTTAAGTTCCGTCTTTGTCCCCATCTTTTCCCCTGGGGGAGCGATGGATATGTTTACATCGCATCTAAGAGACCCCTCTTCCATATTGCAGTCGCTGACTCTTAAATATTGCAGTGTTCTTTTGAGGGTGGTTAAGTAACAATGGGCCTCTTCAGGAGAGCTGATATCCGGGCAACTTACAATTTCCATCAGAGGAATTCCGCTTCGGTTGTAGTCCACGAAGCTTACCTCTTTATCCTCCGAATTTACCATCTCCTCTCCGTGAATGAGTTTTCCCGCATCCTCCTCTAAGTGCACGCGCTCAATTCCTATTTTTTTAGCTGCATCTCCCACTTCAATTTCCAGCCATCCATCCTTAGCTAAGGGCTCATCATATTGGGAGATTTGGTAGTTTTTCGGTAGGTCGGGGTAATAGTAGTTCTTACGGGCAAAGCGACAACTTCGACTTATCTTGCAATTTAGAGCCAGAGCGGTAAGGATGGTATAATCCACCGCCTTCTTGTTAATTACAGGAAGCACTCCTGGCAGGCCCAGACATACGGGACAGACCTGGGTGTTTGGAGGAGCGCCAAATTTAGTGCTGCATCCACAAAAGAGCTTACTCTCAGTTAATAGCTCTACATGCACCTCTAACCCAATATTAATTTGATATTTCATTTTTACATTCCTACTCCGTCAATTTTTGCTCCACAATATTTACATCTTCCGTTTTCAATGTATAATCGCTC
>CAYSEE010000042.1:0-7398 GCA_964429955.1 uncultured Clostridia bacterium
CCGCAGTGGTCATTTTAAAAAGAGCTGGGGCATCCAAGGTGATCTTATCCGAGCCTCAAGGTCAAGGGCGGATCTGGGAGGAATATTAATGGGCGACTGAAGTCACCCCTTTGTAGTGGTCAAGCGTGCGCCCATGGGGGAAGGACTCCCCCCTCAAGTACCGTTTTCTTGAAGCATAGGAATTTCAATAATTGATACTATTAGAGTTATCTCCAACAATTCCTTCGGAATATAAAAAGTTCTTCAAGGGGGAGCAGGCCCGACTTGCCCGAGCGAAGCGAGGGTCGGCTTAGCCGATCGGGCCGTTGAGGGGGAAATGCGAAGCATGTCCCCCTCAATATGTTCAGAAAGGAGTTAAAATAAGGCCGGGAGGGGGTGATAGAGACAGGCCGTTAGATAGGGAAGACGAACCATATGGAGAAAAAGGAGGAGATAAATGAAGCGTTTGTTTTTGCTGGTGTTGATCGGTTGTTTTATGGTTACCGGGATGGCCCTGGCTCAACCCGAGGAAGTCGTCAAGATCACTGTTCGTTGTCGGGCGAAGCCACCGATGGAGAACTGGCGGGGCAACAACTTCCTTTTAGCTGTGGAAGAGCTCAATGCCGATCTGGAAGCCGCGGGTGATCCCAGGAGAGTGAAGGTAGAGATTATTCAGGATAATATGGACTGGGGCGATTATGTGAAGGAGTTCGTGTTAAGCTACGGCAGCGGGGAGGCTCCGGACATATGGCTTACCGGGCATGAGTATATTAGTGCCCAGGCCGAGGCAGGCCGGATTATTCCTCTGGACGAACTGATAGGAGAGTTTCCTGTTTTCAACAGCGTCATTAAGAGACTGTGGGACTGCACTAAGTATAAAGGCCATATCTGGGGGATTCCTCAGGACGCCGAAGCCCGACCACTTTACTGGAATAAATCTCTATTAAAGAAGCTTGGTTGGTCTCAGAAGGAGATCGCAGCTCTCTCAGATAAGATCAGGAGGGGCGAGTTTACCCTTTACGATATGCTGGAGACGGCCAAGGAAGCCGTAGCTAAGGGTATCGTCCCCCTGGGCAACGGTTTTTGGACTCGCCCGAAAAATGGCCCTGATTTTACTGCCTTTTACTATGTCTTCGGTGGGAAGACCATGGATCCTGTGACTGGCAAGTTGATCTTCGATAAGGCAGCCGGACTTAAATACTACAAGTTCTTCTACGATGCTGCACAAAATTACGGCTCAATGGGATGTCTCGGCTTGGGTTGGTCCGAATCCTGGCATCCTGGTGTCTCTACAGGTAAGGTTTTGTTCTGGGTTGGCGGGACATGGCAGTGGGCTGAGTGGGCAGAGATCTACCTCAAGGATCTCGGTGGTGAGGACTATTTATGGAAAAATGTTGGCTTTGGATTGAACCCGGCTGCCGAGAAGGGGGGCAACCCGGATACCTTGACTCATCCACTGACTTACCTTATCAGCTCCCAGTGCAAGTATCCGGACTTAGCACTGGCTCTGATTGCCAAGGTTACCAATTACGGTCCTAACACCCGTCATGCGATCTCCAGCACTCATTTGGGCATTCTCAAGGATCAAACAAAGTATAAGTTCTATAAGACATCACGCTTGCTGAGTGAAGCTCTTTATATGCTTGACTATACTACCTTCTTGCCCAACAGTCCGTACTGGGGTCCTTACTCCACGCTCACCTACGAGGCTCTGGCAGCAGTGGTAGGGGGCGAGTTTACCCCTGAGAAGGCAGTAGACTTTGTAGTGGAGGGACTCCAGCGTGAGCTGGGCGATAAGGTGATCATTCGATGAGGCAAAGAGGGCAAACCGAGGAGGGGAAGATATCTTCCCCTCCTTCTATAAGGGCAAGGACTTTCTACAGATTAGAGGGAAGGTTGGCTCCGTATGCTTTTTTATCTCCTGCGCTTATCCTGGTAATCCTATTCTTCTTCATTCCCTTGATCATGGTTTTCATCTTGAGTTTTACCAACTTGGATATGACCAACCTTGGAATCCTGAAGTGGTGGGATCCGGCCAACTGGAGTTTAAAGAACTATGCGAAGATATTTACCAATAGGTTCTTCCCGAAGATTTTAATTAACACGGTCATGTACGTAGGCCTGACATTAACCTTTTTTAATGTCGGGATGGCCTTGATCCTTGCTCTGATAACCACCCATATCAACCGAAAGGTTGGCTTTGCCTCTCGGACCCTGTGGCTCCTTCCACGTATTACCCCAGTGGTTGTGTATATTATGATGTGGAAGGCTATGGCTGGGCCCACACCTATGGGCATCATAAATAGTTACATTCTCGGTCCTTTGGGCATCGGGAAAGGTGAATATTTGCTCAATCTCTATCCTTGGGTTTTCGTCATCTTGGTCAACGGATTTATCGGTGCCTCCTTTGGAATGATAATCTTTTCCTCAGCTATTGAATCCATTCCTAAGGAGTACATCATAGCTTCCAAGGTGGATGGAGCCACGACCTGGCAGACCATCCGGTATGTGGAACTTCCCATACTCAAATGGCCCCTCCTTTTCGTGACCACATATCAGA
This sequence comes from uncultured Clostridia bacterium, assembly GCA_964429955.1. Classification (GTDB taxonomy): domain Bacteria; phylum Aerophobota; class Aerophobia; order Aerophobales; family B47-G16; genus CAYSEE01. The sequence goes on from CAYSEE010000042.1 coordinate 2,540, forward strand.
CTCTATCACTTCTGACGTCCTTTACACAGATTATGCTTCTTACCGATGGGGGTCCTAAGCTTTATCAGACTGAAGTTTGGGCTCTGACTGCCTATCATCGTGCTTTAACCAGTTATTTTGGGAATACACAGTGGGGTTATGGTGCGGCTTGGTCAGTGGTGTTGGTAGTTATCGGTGTGATAATGGCAGTGATCTACCTGCGAGTATTCAGGTTCGGCGAGTTAGTGGAAGAGCCGAAAATAGAGCAATTATAATAATATCAAGTGAAGGTGCATAAAATGATATTACGAGAAAAGCTGAAGCCTTTGCTTGTTTACCTGGTTTTGATCATCTCCAGCTCCCTCATCATCCTCGGTTTTCTCTGGTTATTTATCACCAGCTTCTCGACGAGGACAGAGGGCCTGAGACCGCTCAGATGGACCTTGCACAACTGGAGTTTTCTCTGGGAGTCACCGTTTGGCCCTGAGTATCCCAGTATCTGGTGGGTGACGTTAAACACTTTATTGATGTCTTTGACCATGACCATTATCGTTGTGGTGGTTTCTTCTATGACTGGCTATGCCCTCTCACGGATGAAATTCGCTGGACGGAAAAGTTTTCTTTCCTTGACTTTGATCCTTCATGCCTTTCCCAGTGTGACGCTATTAATCCCCATCTATTTTGTGCTCCTTTATGTCTCGAAAATTCCTGTCATTGGGCGTGGTATCCCACTTCTTGGAGGTTTTGGCTATAATACCATAGGCGGGGTGGCTTTGGTTATGGTTGCCTTCCAGCTTCCATTTGGGATTTGGGTGATGAAGGGCTTTTTTGACAATATCTCCTGGGATATGGAACGAGCGGCTTTGATTGACGGTGCTTCTCGCTTTAAGGTATGGTGGCAGATTATGATGCCTAATATCAAACCAGGGATCGCGGCACTATCCATCTTTTCGTTTCTTAGCGGTTGGAACGCTTACTTGATCCCGTTTACTTTCACCGTGGGACGTGCCGGAAAGACCGCTGTTTTATCCGTTTACCTTCAAAATTTTATGAGCGAATCTGTAATGACTGAGTGGAATGTGGTAGCAGCTGTGGGATTGTTCCAGCTTATCCCCGTGATCTTATTCTTCCTCCTTACCCAGGAGGCATTGCTCAGTATCTACGGTGGAGGAAAGAGAGGAGGGGTATAGTCTGGCTAATTTATCTGGAAAAGCTACTTCCGGAGGACGAGAAGATGAAGATCACATTAGAAGATTTATGCAAGTACTTTGGGGAAGTGAAAGCGGTTGACGATCTCAATTTGGAGATTAAAGACAGGGAATTTGTGGCGCTTTTAGGGCCTTCTGGTTGTGGCAAGACCACCACGTTGCTTATGATCGCGGGGATTTACAAACCTACCTCCGGTAACATTCTTTTTGACGGACAAGTAGTTAACCACCTTCTCCCTAAGGAACGTAATATAGGTATGGTTTTCCAGAGCTATGCTCTATATCCTCATATGAGCGTCTTTGATAACATTACCTACCCTCTGAAGCTAAAGAGGATTCATAAAAGAGAAATGAGAGAAAGAGCCCAGAAGGTGGCTGATATGATGGGGATTGGGGAGCTTTTAGATCGTAAGCCAGGCCAGCTCTCAGGCGGTCAGCAGCAGCGAGTTGCCGTAGCGCGGGCTTTGATCAAAGAACCAGCCATCCTGCTTTTTGACGAACCTCTCTCGAACCTGGATGCCAGGTTACGTTTGCGAATGCGGGGTGAGATTAAGCGCCTACAGGAGGACTTAGGTGTGACCTCCATATACGTTACCCACGATCAGGTAGAGGCGATGACCATGGCCAGCCGAATCGCGGTAATGAATCATGGTGTACTGCAAGCTTATGGAACACCTGATCAACTTTATAACCATCCAGATAACTTGTTTGTAGCTGGGTTTATCGGTAGTCCTCCAATGAATTTCCTCAAGATGACCTTTGAGGAAAAGGAAAGTGGTTTTTATCTCAGCAGCCAGGGATTGAGTGTTCGCATCCCGGACAAAAAGGGAGCCCTGGCCAAACAGAACAATGCTCCGCGCGGGATAATTATGGGGATTCGCCCTGAAGATGTGAGCATTGCCCCGGAGGGCGACCTTAAAGCTGAGATCTACGTGGTCGAGCCCTTGGGTCGAGAAAGTCTGGTTACCTTTAGATTTGACGACGAGGAGATCCGTGCTTTGGTTCCTGCGTCTTTTGAGGGTAAGATTGGGGATGTGATGAGCCTGAAGCTGGAGAAACAAAAGATTCATCTATTCGACCCAGAGACAGAGGCGTCACTGCTGAGGAATGAATAGGTGAATAAAGGATAAAAGAGTATGAAGGGTATAGGGATAAATGTCCATTCGCCGCGAATAAATGGAGATCTGGACTTATTGGATAAAGATTTGGCTTATTTTAAACAGGTAGGCTTTGATTATGTGGAGATCCCTGTCCATGGAGTGAATGGGGTGATTAACGGTGAGCTTAATCTCGAAAATGTTGAAAGAGTTAAAAGGATGTTAAGAAAGTATAACTTAAAAGCCTCTGTTCATTGTCCGGATTCCTTAAATTTGAGAAAGGATAATTTTGATTTACAAGAAAAGGTTTTTCACTCCTCTATTGAGTTCACGTTAGAGTTAAGCGCGAAGGTTCTGGTCTATCATAAGGGAAAATTTGAGAGAGAAAAGCGAGATAACAAACTTCGAAATTTAGTTAGAGAGAGGGAGATCGAGATACTAAGGGTTCTAAGTGAGCCTGCGGGTGAAGAGGAGATCCAGATTTGTATTGAGAACGATGTATCATCCTCTATCGAGGAATTGGTAACGATGGTGGGAAGAATAAACAGGAGGAATGTGGGAATAACTTATGATTTTGGGCATGCCTTTCTTTATTATAGCCGTTTCGGTGGAGAGAGGGAATTTTTGACATCGATAAAGAGGGCTCTTCCTTACCTAAAGCACATTCATGTGCACGATAATTTTGGACAAGCAAGTATAACCTCTCAGGATGATCCTTACATAAATCGACTTCCCTTCGGAGAGGGAGACTTACATATGCCTCCAGGAATGGGAAAAATTCCCTACGAGAAGGTGTTTTCCCTGATAAGAGAATATAAAGGTATAGTTGTAATGGAGATAGAGCCAAGATATTGGTACCTTTATGAAAGGGCCTTGAAGAGACTTCGCAAATATATCGAAGAGACTCATATTGTCATTTGAGTTCAGCATTCAGGGATTTGTTCTGCTTTTAACTTCCAGGAAGACCAGGTATGATCTTATCGAAATCAGACCCCGGGTATATATTACTCCAAAAGAGTCCCAACTCTTGCAGATTAAAACCGGGTTAAGCGAAAGAGAAACGAAAAGTTATGGCTTCTTACGAGTTTGATGTAGTTTTAGTAGGAGACTTTGCCAAAGATGAAGATATTGTCGATGGAAGGAGGAGGAATCTTCTTGGTGGTGCAGTTTACTACGGTGCTTTTCCCCTTAAACTCATAGGTATTAACGTAGCCGTGGTGACAAAGCTTGCCAGGAAAGATTTTCCCGAGCTGTCCGTCTTTAAAAGAGCAGGTATTCCCGTATTTGCCAGAGAAGCTCCCCAGACAACCGGAATAAAAAATGTCTACTTTACAGAAGATCCGGATAGGCGCCAAAGTTATCCCTTGGGATTTGCTGGTTCCTTCAGTGAGAGGGATTTCCCAAATGTCCACGCTAAGATAATACATATCGGTGCTCTGATAAAGGGAGAGATTCCCCTAAGGATGATAGAGAAATTATCTCAGAAGGCAGATCTTAGCCTGGATGTTCAGGGATTTGTGAGAGTAGAAGAGGGTAATCAGCTTATTTTACGGGATTGGAATGAGAAGAGAATAGCCTTGCCCTATATAAAATATTTAAAGGCAGATGCAGTTGAAGCTAAGGTTTTGACCGGAACCTCTGATCTACCAACAGCTGCTAAGTCCTTAGCCAATATGGGTCCATCAGAGGTTTTGATAACTCATAAAAGGGGTGTGGTGTTGTTTGCAAAAGGGAGGTTTTATCAAGCTCCATTCCGTCCAAAATCCCTAAGGGGACGCAGCGGCCGTGGAGATACTTGCATTTCCACCTATATAGCAAAGCGCTTAACCTCACCGCCTTATAAAGCGCTTTGCTTTGCAGCAGCTTTAACAACTCTTAAGTTGGAAAAGGAAGGCCCCTTTAGAGGAAAACCTAAGGATGTGGAGATCCTGTCAAGAAAATTTGAGATGAGCAGCTCTTAAGGGGAAAGTAGATGCCCTTCATTCTTGCAAGCGGGGTAGTGGGAATTGCATTGATTTATGCCTTTATCAATGGTTTTCATGATGGAGGCAATGTCCTGGCAACGATGATCTCCTCACGAGCCCTCAGTCCCCGTTACGCCTTTATCATAGGAGCAATTTCCGAGTTCATCGGGGCATTCTTCTTCGGTGGGGCTATAGCAAAGACCATCAGCATAGGAATAGTAGACCCTTATCTAATTAGCATCTGGGCTATCTTCACTGGCTTGGCAGGCGCCATTATCTGGAATCTCCTCACCTGGTGGTGGGGATTTCCCTCCAGCTCCTCTCATGCCCTGATTGGAGGGCTCGTAGGTGCAGCTATCATTGACTCTTTTTTGTTAAAAGGTCAAATTTGGCAGGTTATCCACTGGTATAACTTATCCTGGATTCTTGCTGTCTTATTCACCTCTCCTCTTATTGGCTTATCCTTAGGTTTTATCTTTACTAAATTGATGTTCTTTATAGGCAGGGGATTTTCCCCTAAGGTAAATGAGACATTTAAGAGCCTCCAGATCCTATCATCCATCTTTATAGGAATAAGCCATGGTAGTAACGATGCCCCAAAGGCAATGGGA